>NZ_JAAIXZ010000002.1:600000-879185 GCF_010894435.1 Pyxidicoccus trucidator
GCATCGCCGATGTAGACCTTTCGGCCGGCGTCGATGGACAGCACCAGCTTCTTCTCCGTGGCCTCCACCGGCGCCGCCTTCGTCTCCGGCAGGTTCACCTTCACGCCCTGCTGGATGAGGGGCGCCGTCACCATGAAGATGATGAGCAGCACCAGCATCACGTCCACCATGGGCGTGACGTTGATCTCACTCATGGTGGTGCGGCCACCGCCGCGGTTGCCTCCGCCCATTCCCATGGCAGTGCCCGCCTAGCGGAAGAAGTGCCGCTTGATGATGTTGAGGAAGTCCGCGGAGAAGTTGGCCATCTCCGTGTCGAACACCTTGATGCGGCTGACGAACGAGTTGTAGGCCACCACCGCCGGAATCGCCGCGAACAGGCCCGCCGCCGTGGCGAACAGCGCGTTGCCCACCGGCGCGGCCACGGTGGCCAGCGTCGCGTTGCCCTGCTCGGCAATCTGGTTGAACGCGCTGAGGATGCCGATGACGGTGCCGAACAGGCCCACGAAGGGCGACGCCGCGCCCACCGTGCCCAGGAAGGACACCCGGTTCTCCAACTCCGTAATCTGCGCGGTGGAGGCCCGGTTCAGCGCGCGCTCCACGTTCTCGATGCCACCCATTCGCTCGGCCATGGCGCCCTCGGCGCCGCCGTCCTTGGCCTGAGCCAGCTTGCTCAGCTCCTCATAGCCGGCGCAGAAGACCTTCGACAGCGGCGAGCCGTCGAGCTTCTGGGCCGTCTGGTAGATGGACTCCAGGCGGGAGGCCTTCCAGAAGGTGTCGAGGAAGGTGAGAGATTGTGCGCGGGCCTTCGAGAGCTGGGTCGCCTTCATGGCGATGAGGGCCCAGGAGGCCACGGACACGCCCATCAGGAGCAGCAGGACGGCCAGCTCGATGAAGGAAGCGTCGCGGATGATCTCCACGTAGTTCATGGCGCCGAGCGCCAGGGGCAGGTGGGGCGTCATGGGGTGCAGGCCGTAACACTCCGATACAACAGGGTCAAACAAAGGAGGCACGCCCGGCTGCTTGAAGCGGCTTGCGCGTGCGGGTGAATAATTCCCGAGTGCGCCCGTCTGGAGGGTTTGTAACGGGCCGAACACCTCACCACCCCACGAACAGGTCTCCCATGAACTCCCGACTGCTGGTTGCATTCCTCTGCCTGGCGGCGGTTACCCCCGGCTGCATCATCCACGACAACGACGACTGCTGTGACGTGCCCCAGGATACGTACCCGGGCGACATCACGTTCCGCTGGACCTTCGGAGGCCTGCGCTGCTCCGAGGACCGCGACATCGCGGGCGTCAACATCGTCATCCCTGGCGAGTCCCTGCAGAACGGCGGCCGCTATCCCTGCAATGCCAACGGCTTCGACGGCATCGTCCTTCATGACTTCGTGCCGGGCGTCTACAACTTCAGCATCGAGGGCGTCAGCTACGACAACGAGCGCCTCTACTTCGCCAGCGGCACCTTCACGGTGAACGGCGATGTGACGGTGGACGTCGACATGACGCCGACGGGCACCCCGCCCTCGTTCGCGTACGTGAGCTGGCTCTTCCCGGCGAACAACGCCAGCCCGAGCCCCAACTGCAACCAGGCCGGCATCGCCTCCGTGGACGTCCGCGTGAACGACGGTGAGTGGGCGCGCATCGACTGCTCGCGGGGCCAGGGCGCCAACAGCATCCAGACGCCGTACCTGGAGCCGGGCACCCACTCCCTGGAGTTCGTCGCCGTCGATGGCAACGGCGCCCCCTGGTACTACTACAGCGGCACCATCACCACCCGGGCCGGTGCTCCCACGTCGCACACGGCCTCCATGTGGGCGATTGGCGGCGCCTCCATCCGGTGGGACATCCTCGCCAACAACCAGACGCTGAGCTGCTCGCAGGCCCGGCTCACCGAGGTGCGCATCAACTTCCGCGACGTGTTCACCGGTGAGCTCGTGTACGGCATCTTCGGCGACGGCCACGGCTGCAACGACGCTCCGGTGGTGTTCGAGTTCCTGCGGCCGGGCCGCTACGAGGTGGAGATGTACGCGCAGGCCACGGACGGCCGCGAGTACCTGTCGCCGGACAACGGGCCGGTCATCGATGTGGTGGCCCACCAGTTCCCGGGGGCGAATGCGGCGCTGCCGGTGCCCCTCATCCGCCTGTAACGGTTGCCTGGTCGTGAGGTGAACGAAGGGTCGGGGCGGGGTGCCCCGGCCCTTCGTCGTTTCAGGGGGGGCCGCTGCCGCTGGCATCAAACGTGATAGGGAACCCCTGCATGCGGCAAGGCAGCCACAGTCCCATTGGCGTGTTCGACTCGGGTGTCGGAGGGCTCACGGTCCTCAAGGCGCTCATGGCCCACCTCCCCCACGAGAGCACGGTGTACCTGGGGGATACGGCGCGGGTGCCCTACGGCACCAAGTCCGGCGAGGTGGTGACGCGCTACTCGCTGAAGAACGCGCAGTTCCTCCTGGAGCGCGGCGTCAAGGTGCTGGTGGTGGCGTGCAACACGGCCACGGCGGTGGCGCTGCCGGCGCTGCAGGCGGCGCTGCCGATTCCGGTGGTGGGCGTCATCTCCCCCGGCGCGCGGGCGGCCCTGGCGCGCACCCGGGGCGGCGGGGTGGGCATCATCGGCACCCCGGGGACCATCCGCTCGGGCGCCTACCAGCGCGAGCTCGAGGCCGCGGACCCGCGGGTGCGGGTGAAGGCCCGCGCCTGCCCCCTCTTCGTGCCGCTGGCGGAGGAGGGGTGGACCACGGGCGACGTGCCCTTCCTGGTGGCCCGCGACTACCTGTCGGAGTTCGCCCGCGACGGCGTGGACACGCTGGTGCTGGGCTGCACCCACTACCCGCTGCTCAAGGGCGTCATCGCGGAGGTGGTGGGGCCCCACGTGACGCTGGTGGACTCGGCGGAGGCCACCGCGGAGGCCGTGGCGGCGCTGCTCGCGGAGCGCGGCGGGCTGGCCCTGGCGGGACACGCCGCGCCTTCGCACGCGTACTACGTCACCGACGTGCCGGAGCGCTTCGTCGAGGTGGGAGCGCGCTTCCTCGGCCGGCCCATTCCCGCCGCCGAGCAGGTGGACCTGACCTTCTGACGCCGGCTCCGGGAGCCGCATGGGGCCGCGAAGCACGCGGCCCCGGGCTCACGGGAGCTGGCTCGTGGGGAAGGGGGAGCGGGTCCACACGGGGTGCACCGGAGCGAGCAGTCCCGGGCTCCGGCGGCGACTTCCGCTCCCGGCCCCGGTGACGGGCTCGCCTCTATCAAGGCGGCGTCACCCGGGCCGTTCGCCCCGGCTCAGGCCGACGGGCGGGAGGAGACGGGCGAGGTCTCCTCGGTGGCCTTGGTGAGCAGCTCCTTGGCCGCCTGGACCACGGGGGCCTCGGAGGCGCCCTGGACCTTGAGCAGCGCGAGGGCGGCCTCGTCGCCGATGTCGTCCTGGCGCGGCAGCAGGCCGGTGGCCCAGGTGATGAGGCGCTCCGCCAGGGGGAAGAAGTGCACCACCTGGAGCGGCCAGTTCAGCCAGCCCACGGTGATGCAGTAGTACTTGTTGTACGGGGCGGTGTGGTGGATGCGGTGGTGGTCCGGCGGCAGGATGAGGTGCACGCGCTGGAGGAAGCCGATGACCGCCGGCGGCGAGTCCGTGTGCGACCACTTGTGGAACTGGTTGGTCGCCATGACCCAGAAGATCATCGCGCCCAGGAAGGCGGAGCAGAACACCCAGCCCGAGCCCGTCATCGGCATGGCCACGGCCATGATGGCCACGGGGATGGAGATGAGGCAGTTGTTGCCGTTGGTCTCCACGAAGTCGTGGCGGGTGATGGCCTTCTCGTCCACGTGGTGCTCACGGAACGGGCGGATGAAGGCCTTGCCCAGCAGCGGCATCTCCGTGGAGCCCCACGTGTCGCCCATCCAGTGGACGAAGCCGGAGACGAAGTCCGCGGCGAGGTAGCCCAGCAGCACGGCGCTCAGCAGCAGCCAGGTGCCGGTGTAGGGGTTCCCCCAGAGCCGGTACACCAGCGCCAGCTCCAGGGAGATGAAGGCGACGATGGAGCTGATCTCCATCGCGCGGATGGCGGGCGAATAGCCCTGGGCCAGCACCTGGGCGTCCTGCTGGCGGACCTTGTTCTTGAGCTCGTTTTTCTTCATCAGTGGGGTCCTGGACGTTGGCGGCGTTGAGCACCACTCGCGTCAGTCTGTACGTACCCCAGCCGCTTTCGGCTTTTCAACGTATCGGACGTCGGATCCCGAGGGCTTGTACGGCTGGTGGGCTCGGAACGGGGCTCAGGGACGGCTCGCGGGGCGAATTCGTGCCCGGCGGGCAGGCGCGGGGGCTCGTGTGTCGGAGGGGGTGAGGCTTACCTTGTGTCGTGGGGACCCGACTGGTACGTTCCGCCCCCTCGGCGATGACGAAAACCTTCGAGAAAGCCGTCACCGGCTTCAACCACAACATCAAGCACAAGGGGAAGGTCTACCACGTCCAGACCGAGGACTCGGGCGTCAACAACCCCCACATCATCACCCACCTGTTCGTGGGCGGGAACATCCTCGCGTCGAAGAAGACGTCCTATGCGGACATCCTCAACGCGGAGAACCTGTCGGAGGTCGTGCGCGAGTTGATGGAGGAGCAGCACAAGGAGATGCTGCGCAACCTCATCAACGGCGTGTACGACACCTTCGAGTCCACGGCCCGGAGCTACCAGCCCGGCCAGCTCGAGACCGACGCCGCCCCGGTGAAGATGCAGCCCGGCCAGTCCATGGCCCCGCACCCCGTGCAGCCGGTCGCCCCTGTCGCGGCTCCGGCCGCTTCGCTGCTCCCTCCCGAAGTGGCCGCCGCGCGCGCCATGAAGGAGAAGCCGAAGATCAACGAGGTCGGCGTGGAGACCCTCTTCGGCGAGGACCTCATCTCGGAGAAGAGCCTCGACGAGGTCATCCTCAGCTACCTCGCTGGCGAGGGCGAGCAGTAGCCACCCCTCCGCCGTGACGTCCAGGCCCGGCGCGCCTCGTGCGCCCGGCCGGCGTTCCCCTGCTTCCGTGGCCGCCCAGGCCCTGGACAGCCCCTCTACAGGGGCTGGACACCCTGGTGGCCCGCGGCTGACTACGGCAGCACCCACCGCACCCACGTCACGCCATAGACGGTGAGCACCGCCGCGGCCAGCACGTCCAGCAGCACGCCGGCCTTCATCATCACCGGCAGGCGCACGTAGCCGCTGCCGAAGACGATGGCGTTGGGCGGCGTGCCGGCGGGCAGGGCGAAGTCGCACGAGCCGGCGAAGGTGCTCACCGCCATCAGCGGGCGCGACGCGGGCAGCACGTTGAGCATGACATTCACGGTGGCGGTGTTGGAGGCGATGGCCGACAGCAGGATGGTGGTGGAGGCCACCACGCCGTGCTGGGTGATGAGCGGCAGGGACTCCAGCCCGGACAGGCGGGTGATGAGCCAGACGGACAGGCCGCTCGCCTCGATGCCCGCCGCCAGCGCGAAGCCTCCGCCCAGCAGCAGCAGCGTGTCCCAGGGTACGCGGCGCAGGGCCGCCAGCGACAGCCGGCCCACCGCCAGCAGCACCAGCGCGCCTACCATGGCCACCGCGGCCTCGTAGTGCTTGCCGCCCAGCTTGAAGCCGTCGAATGCGCGGGCCACGCCCGGGGCCAGCAGGGCGCGCAGCGGGTCGCCGAAAATCCACAGCACCGCCGCGGTGAAGAACACGCCGCCCACGACGCGCTCGCCGCCCGACAGGGGCCCCAGCCGGGCCAGCTCGCTGGCGATGACGTCCCCGCCCTGCCCGGGGCCCAGCGTGTCCTTCCTGCCCCCGCGCCACAGCACCGCCCAGGCGATGGGCAGGAAGAGGAGGACGAAGGGGAGGGCGGCGACCATGTACTCCACGAAGCCCACCTCGCTGCCCAGCCGCCGCGACACCACGCCCGCGAAGACGGAGTTGGTGGGTGAGCCAATCTTGGTGCCGATGCCGCCGATGTTGGAGCCGTAGGCCACCGCCAGCATCAGCGCCGCGCCGAAGTGCCTCAGGCGGCGCCCCTCGGAGGCCTCCAGCTGGGCAATCAGCGCCATGCCGATGGGCACCATCATCACCGCGGTGGCGGTGTTGGAAATCCAGAGCGACACGGCCGCGGTGGCCGCCAGCATGCCGAACAGCAGGCGCCGGGGTCCGGTGCCGATGGCGCGCATGATGAGCAGGGCGATGCGCCGGTGCAGGCCCCACTGCTCCAGCGCGGCGCCCAGGGCCATGCCGCCCATGAAGAGGAAGATGTACGGGTCCACGAAGGGCTGGGCCGAGCGGCCCACCGCCACCAGCGCGCCGCCGTCCCCGAAGACGCCCAGGGCCGGGAAGAGCACCAGGGGCAGCAGGGCCGTCCAACCCATGGGGATGGCCTCGGTGAACCACCACACGGCCATCCACGCGGCCACGGCGGCAGCGGCGGCGGGGCGGTGGCCCATGCCCGGAATCGCGTGCAGCCCGGAGGGGACGAAGTACACCAGCGCGGCCACGGCCGGCCCGGCGAAGCGTCCCACCCACTGTCCCGTTGTCGTGCGGCGCGCGGCCGGCTGGCTCATGGCCCTCCACCGTCGCACAGGTGGCGCCAGGGGTGGGAGGGGGAAGCCCGCCCTCTCGCCGGCCGTGCGTGGGGTGCCGCCGCCCGGCCGTGGTAGGTTGGCGGCCCTCCCCAGGCGCCATGATTCAGTTCTTCCACGTCTACAAGGCGTATCCCGGCGACCCGCCGGTGCTGTCGGACATCAACCTCAACGTGGAGAAGGGCGAGTTCGTCTTCCTCACCGGCCCTTCCGGCGCGGGGAAGACGACGCTGCTCAAGCTCATCTTCTGCGCGGAGAAGGCCACCAAGGGGCAGATTCTGGTGGGCGGCCGCAACATCGCCCGCATCCGCGAGTCCGCCGTGCCGTACCTGCGGCGCAACATCGGGGTGGTGTTCCAGGACTTCAAGCTGCTGCCGCACCGGACGGTGGAGGACAACGTGTCCTTCACGCTGGACGTGCTGGGCGTGCCGCGCGCGGAGGCCCGCGAGAAGGTCCGCCGCATGCTCAAGCTGGTGGGCCTGGAGCACAAGGCGGACTCGTTCCCCCTGCGGCTGTCGGGTGGAGAGCAGCAGCGCGTGGTGATTGCGCGCGCGCTCGTCAATGACCCCACCATCCTCCTGGCGGACGAGCCCACCGGCAACCTGGACCCGGCGCTCACGGTGGAGATCATGGACCTGCTCACCCAGGTCAACATCCGCGGCACCACGGTGATGGTGGCCACGCACGACGCGACGCTGCTGGCGCGCTACCAGAAGCGCACGGTGCGGCTGGAGCGCGGGCAGATTGTCTCCGACGAGGACGGCGTCAAGGCGGCGCGGCGGATGGTGGCGGGATGAGCGTGTCGGCGAAGGCGCGGTACTTCTGGCGCTCGGCGGCGGTGGGGCTGCGGCACTCACCCTTCGTGCACTTCATCGCGGTGACGACCATCGCCATCGCCCTGTTCTCCGCGGGCATGGCCCGGGGCGCGGCGCGGGTGCTGGACAACCTGCTGGCCTCGCTGGGCGGCGAGGTGGAGGTGACGGTGTACCTGTCACCCGAGCTGGGCGAGGACGAGGTGCACGGCGTGCACACCCGCGTGCGGGAGCTGAGCGGGGGCGAGGTGACGCTGGTGCCCCCGGACGCCGCGCTGATGCGCCTGCGCACGGAGCTGGGCGATTTGGGCGACGCGCTGGCGGAGCTGCCGGAGAACCCGCTGCCCGCGACGCTGGAGCTGCGAGTGCCCCCGGAGAAGCGCAACCCGGGCGCGCTTCAGGCCCTGGCGAAGGAGCTGCGCGCCCAGCCGGGCGTGTCGGGCGTGGACTACGGCGAGGCGGCCGTGGAGCGCCTGTCCGCCATCGCCCGGGCGCTGCGCTTCGGCGCGCTGGTGGCCTTCGCGGTGGTGCTGGGCGCCACCGTCATCATCGTCGCGGCCACGCTGCAGCTCGCCATCTACGCGCGGCGCGGCGAGATTGAAATCCAGAAGCTGGTGGGCGCCACGGACCGCTTCGTGAAGGCGCCCTTCCTCCTGGAGGGCCTGCTCCAGGGGATGCTGGGCGCGGGCGTGGCGCTGCTGGGGCTGTGGGCCTTCGGGCACGTGCTGGGGCCCACGCTGGGCTCGCTCTTCGCGTTCCTCCTGGGGCCGGGCGTGGCGGCGCCCTGGGTGGAGCCGCGGCTGGCGCTGGAGCTGCTGGGCGCCGGGTGTGGCCTGGGCCTGGGCGGCAGCTTCGTCGCGGTGGGGCGCTTCCTGCGGGTATGAGCCGGGCGTCCCTCCACCTGCCGCTGGCCCTGGTGCTGGCGGCCTCCGCCGCGTCCGCGCAGCCTCAGCCCGAGGAGGCCGAGCAGGCCGCCCTGCGCGACAAGCTGGCCACGCAGCGCGCGACGCTGGCGCTCATCGAGGCGAAGAAGCTCTCCGTGCTGGAGGGCGTGGAGCTGATGGAGGAGATGGCGTCCTTCTCCCGGAGGCGGGTGCGCGCGCTGGACGGGGACCTGGCGGTGTTCCGCCGGCGCGTGACGCTGGCCGAGCGCGAGGAGGTCGTGCTGCGCGAGGCGCTGCGGCTCCAGCTCCGGCGGCTGTCCCCCCGGCTGCGCACCCTCTACCGCCTGATGCGGCGCCGCCCGCTGGAGGTGCTGCTGTCCGCCGAGGACTTCGCCGCGCTCGTGTGGCGGGCCCGCGCGCTGGAGGCCAGCATGTCCGGTGATTTGGAGCTGCTGCGCGCCGTGCAGCGCGTGGCGCACCTCCAGCGGCAGGCGACGCGCGAGCTGAAGCGGCTCCAGACGTCGCTGTCCGCGCGCGTGGCCTTCCTCCAGGAGCAGGAGAAGCTGGCCCGCGCGCAGCAGGAGGCCCTGGAGGAGGTGGTGGGCTCGCTGGCCGGAGAGGCCGAGCTGGCGAAGCGCGCGGTGCGCGAGCTGGAGCAGGCGGACGCCGAGCTGACGCGCGTGGTGCAGGACTTGAAAGAACTGCCCGCCACCCACGGCTTCGGCGCGCTGCGAGGCACGCTGCCCCGGCCGGTGAAGGGCATTGTCGAGGTGGGCTTCGGCAAGGTGGTCAACCCGCGCTTCAACACCGTCACCGTGCAGAAGGGCCTGGACATCCGCGCCCCCGCGGGCACGCCGGTGCAGGCCGTGGCCGAGGGCATCGTGGCCTATGCCGGCTCGCTGCGGGGCTACGGCAACCTGCTCATCCTGGACCACGGCGACGGCTTCCACACCCTCATGGCCCACCTGAGCACGCTCACCGCCGAGCTCGGCGCCGCCGTGGCCGCCGGAGACGTGGTGGGCGAGGTGGGCGACACCGGCTCCCTCAAGGGCGCCTACCTCTACTTCGAGGTCCGCAGGGCCGGGCAGGCCGTGGACCCGGCACTCTGGCTGGCCCCTGCTCTCTAACGCAGTGCGGCGAAAAATCCCGGGGGTTGTTATCCTCCCCGGCACCCCTCGCGAGGAGCAGGCAGGCGCATGGATTTGATGGGTGGGATGCAGAAGGTGATGCGGCGCATGCTGGTGGCGCGCGGCGTCGAGTCCTCCACCGTGGAGGTGGCCGGGCAGTCGCTGCACCACTACTCGCTGAAGGGCGAGGGCAAGGGGCCGCCGGTGGTGCTGGTGCACGGGCTGGGCGGCTCGGCCAACGGCTTCGGGCGCACCTTCTTCGCGCTGGCGAAGCGCTTCTCGCGGGTGCTGGCGCCGGACCTGCCGGGCCATGGCTTCTCCGTGCAGTACTGCGGCGGCGAGGTGTGCGTGCGCAACCAGTTCGACGTGCTGCGCGCGTACGTCGAACAGGTGGCGGGCGGGCCGGCCTTCGTGGTGGGCAACTCGCTGGGCGGCGCCATGGCGGTGAATCTGGCGGCGGAGTACCCCCAGTGGGTGCGCGCGCTGGCCCTGGTGGCCCCGGCCGGCGCGGAGCTGCCGGAAGCGGAGAACGTCGCGCTGCTCAACTCCTTCACGGTGCGCTCGCCCGCGGAGGCGCGGGCCTTCACCCGGCGGCTCTTCCACCGGCCTCCGCTGCCCGCGCTGCTGTTCGCCTACGAGCTGCGCCGCTTCTATGACACGCCCACGGTGCGGGCGCTCACCTCGGAGGCGCTGGCCACGCGCGCCAGCCTGGAGCCGGCGAAGGTGCGCAACCTGGCCATGCCGGTGCTGTTCCTGTGGGGCGGCAGCGAGCGGCTGCTCCCCTCGGTGTCGCTGGAGTGGTACCGCGCCCACCTGCCGCCGCACGCCCGGGTGGACGTGGTGGACGGCTTCGGGCACGTGCCGCAGCTGGAGCGGCCGGACGAGCTGGTGTCGCACCTGGTGCGCTTCGCCGACACGGCGGGGCTCTGAGGGCCGGGGTAGAGTAGGGGGCGGAGGCCGCGTCACCCCGGGGCTTCCGTGAAAGGACGTACCGACGTGACGCGTCTTCCCCAGCCGTGGCGCGCGGCGCTGGCCGCCCTCCTCCTCCTGAGCGCGCCCTCGGCCGCCGACGAGAAGTCGAAGGCCGGCGCACGGACTTCCGGCGCGGCGGTGCCCCCCGGCCGCGCGGAGCGGGCCGAGCGCGACGACGCCACCTACCGCCAGCTCGAGCTGTTCGCGCGGGTGCTCTCCTACGTGGAGAACAACTACGTGGAGCCGGCGGACCGGGAGCAGCTCATCCACGGCGCCATCCAGGGCATGCTGGAGACGCTGGACCCGCACACCGTCTACATGCCCCCGGAGGTGTTCCGGGAGATGAAGATAGACACCTCGGGCGAGTGGGGCGGGCTGGGCATCGAAATCGCGCGCAAGGGCGAGCGAATCGTGGTGGTGGCCCCCATCGACGACACCCCGGCGGCGCGCGCTGGCATCAAGGCCGGCGACGAGCTGGTGGGCATCGACGGCGAGCCCACGCAGGGCATGGACGTGGGGCGGGCCATGCAGAAGATGCGCGGCCCGGCGGGTGGGCGGGTGCTGCTCACCATCATGCGCCAGGGCTTCAGCGCGCCGCGCGAAATCGCCATCATCCGGGACCACATCCGCATCGTCTCGGTGGAGGGCGCGCTCCACGGCGGCATCGGCCACGTGAAGGTGAAGAACTTCCAGGACCGCACGGACCTGTACCTGCGCAAGGAGCTGGACCGGCTGCGCGCCCTCAACGGGGGCAAGGAGCTGCGCGGGCTGGTGCTCGATTTGCGCAACAACCCCGGCGGCCTGCTGGACCAGGCGGTGGCGATGAGCGACCGCTTCCTGCCGGGCAACCTGCCCATCGTCTCCACGCGCGGGCGCGACGGCCGCAACGCCACCGAGGAGCGCAGCAAGGACCGCGACACGGAGAAGGACTACCCCGTGGTGGTGCTGGTCAACGCGGGCAGCGCCTCCGCGTCGGAAATCGTCGCCGGTGCGCTCCAGGACCACGGCCGCGCCGTCATCATGGGCACCCAGACTTTCGGTAAGGGCAGCGTGCAGACGGTCATCGAGCTGGAGGACGGCTCGGGCCTGAAGCTCACCATCGCCCGCTACTACACGCCCAAGGGGCGCAGCATCCAGGAGCGCGGCATCACCCCGGACTACGTCGTCCCCGACGAGCAGGGGGGCAAGACGCCGCGCGAGGTGGTGCGCGAGAAGGACCTCCAGCGCCACTTCCGCGCCGAGCCCGTCGCCACCACCGAGACGCCTTCCCCCGCGACGCGCGGCCTGCCCGAGGGCCTCAAGGACTGGGACGTCACCGCGGGCATGAAGGACTACCCGCTGAAGGTCGCCCTCGACTATCTGAACGGCCTGGGCCCGGCCCCTGCGCGCGTTCCGGCCCGCACCTCGGGTCGGTGATGACTCCTTCGCGCTTGCATTTCGCCGCGCAGTCCGTTTGATGCGCAACGAACAGAGGGTGAACGAGTGATGCGACCTTCGAGCAATCGCGCGCTGCACGCGGCCCTGAGCGGGTGGCTGGTGGGCCTGCTGGCGGTAGGACCCGTGGCGGCGGCGCAGCAGTCTTCCATGCCCGTGCGGCTGGTGCCCCGGGCCATTCCGGCGGCCTCCGCGCAGGCGGTGACGGTGGTAGTCGTTCCGCTGGACGCGGCGGCCCGTCCCGAGGCGGCGCGGCTGGCGCACCTGGCGGAGCAGGCGGTGGCGCGCTCCGGCCGGCTGGACCTGGTGCGGCTGGCGGACGCGCTGGACGTGGCGGGGCGGCGCGAGCGCGAGGCCCGGGCCGCCGAGGCCGCCACGGCAATCAAGGAGGGCCAGCGCGCCTATGACGAGCTGGACACGCAGCAGGCGCTCCAGCAGTTCGACAAGGCGGTGCGCGCGTCCGAGGCGGGCGACCTTTCACTGCGCTTCGGCGAGCTGAGCCGCGCGCGGGTGATGAAGGCGGCCTCGCAGGTGGCCAACGGGGAGAACACGGCGGCCCAGCTCGAAATCCGCTCGGTGCTGGCGGTGGACCCGCGTGCGCAGTTCTCGCCCAACTTCTTCCCTCCGGACGAGATGGCCTTCGTGGAGAAGGAGCGCAAGGCGGTGCTCGCGGCGCCGAAGGCGGCGCTGACCGTGCGCACGGAGCCTGTGCCCGCGCAGGTGTTCGTGGACGGCCAGTTCCGCGGCGTGTCGCCGGTGGTGCTGTCGGACCTGTCGCCCGCGGACCACTACGTCACGGTGGTGGCGCCGGGCTACGCGCTGGCCCAGCGCCGCGCGCGAGAGGGCGACACCTTGCTCACCCTCACGCCCCTGCCGACGCAGAAGACGCTGCAGACCCTCACCGAGACGGTGGCGCGCAAGCCCGAGAGCCAGGAGCGGGACAAGGCCCTGCGCGAGCTGGGCACGCTGGCCGGGGTGCCGCAGGTGCTGGCGCTGCTGGTCCGGGGTGGGGCGGGGGCGGGGCCGCTGGACGTGACGGCGCTGCGGCTGGACGTGGCGGACGGGCACAACCTGGCCTACGCGCTGGGGACGGTGCCGCGCGGGGAGGGCATGGCGGCGGGCTCGGAGGCGCTGCTGACGGGGCTGGTGGCCGCGGACGCGCCGCGCCAGGGCGGCAAGCCGGTGACGCACTTCGGAGGTGGCGGCACCACGCGCCGCACCGTGGGCTACGTGCTGATGGCCACGGGCGTGGCCATGGTGGCCGGCGGCATCTACTTCGGCATGGAGGCCTCCGCGAAGGAGGACGACTTCAGGCGCGCCCCGCAGACCAGCCCGCGCGCGCAGGACCTCAAGGACACCGGCAAGACGTACGCGCTGATTGCGGACGTGGGCGTCCTCGCGGGCCTCGCCGCCGCGGGCCTGGGCGGATACTTCGCCTTCTCGGAGGGCGGCGGCAGCAGCAAGGCCCCCGCCCGGGCGAGCAGCACCGCGGCACCGCCGCCCTCGAAGCGTGAGGCGCTGCCCATGCCGCCTCCGCCCCCCGCGTCGAAGCCCCGTAGCGAGCCGCTGCCCATGCCGCCTCCCCCGGCGAAGACTCCTCCTGCCGCCACGACGCCTTCGAAGACCGAGGAGCCCGCCACCACGCGCCCGCCGGACAGCAAGCGCACGCGCGAAGAGGAGGCCCGCCAGCGTCGCGAGGAAGTCGAGCGCCAGCGTCGCGAGCTGGAGGAGCAGCGCAAGAAGGAGGCCGAGGAGGAGGCGCGGCGCGAGGAGGAGGCGAAGCGCAAGCGTGAGGAGGAAGCGAAGCGCAAGCGCGAGGAGGAGGAGCGGCGGCGGCGGGAGGAAGAGGAGAAGAAGAAGCGGCCTTCACTCGACGAAGACGATCTCCGGAACTACTAGCCATGCGCCGTCCCCTGCGTTCTCTCGTCCCGCTCGCGGCCCTCTGCCTGGGCCTGTCCGCGTGCAGCCTGCTCCTCGACTTCGACGAGGAGGGGCAGCCCTGCGACGACCGCAACCAGTGCCTGTCGGGCTTTGCCTGTGTGGATGACGCCTGCGTCTCCGATGGCACTTCCACCTCCGATGCCGGCACGCGTACCGACGCTGGCACGGGCACCGACGCCGGTACGGGTACCGACGCAGGCACCGACGCGGGCCCCTGAGTCCCGGGCGGGGCGGGATTTTCTACAGTCTCCGCCCCGTGTCCCGGGGGCCACGGCGTGTCCTGAAGACCACGCCTGCTCGCCTGCCCGGGCGTCCCCGCAACCCCCTGTTCCGAGGGGAAATCGCGCGGGCCGTCCCATCCTGAGCGGACCCGGCGGGGTTGGCATCCTCCGTGCTCTGTCCCGTGCCCAGGAGGCATCATCGACATGGGCAAGCGCGTCGGAGTTCTGATGGGTGGGTGGGGCGAGGAGCGGGAGATTTCGCTCAAGACGGGAGAGGCCGTCGTCGGGGCCCTGGAGTCCCGAGGCCACCAGGTCACCCGCATCTTCGCCGGCCCCGGGCTGGACCGGGCGCTGCGCGCGGCCGAGCTGGACGTGGCCTTCATCGCGCTGCACGGGCGCATGGGCGAGGACGGCCGGGTACAGGGCCTGCTGGAGCTGCTGGAGCTGCCGTACACCGGCTCGGGTGTGCTGGCCTCCGCGCTGGCGATGAACAAGCCGATGGCGAAGAAGCTCTTCCGGCTGCACAACCTGCCCACGCCGCAGGGCTACCGCGTGGGCCGCGACGCCGCGGCGCGCGCGCTGGAGCTGCATGGCGACCTGGGCTTTCCCTGCGTGGTGAAGCCCGCGTGTGGCGGCTCGTCGGTGGGCCTGTCGGTGGTGCACGCGCCGGAGGCGCTCGCCCCCGCGGTGGCGCAGGCGTGCCGCTTCGGCGGTGAGGCGCTGGTGGAGCGCTTCGCGTCCGGCCGCGAGGTGACGGTGGGCATCCTCGGGGACTCGGTGCTGGGCAGCTGCGAGGTGGCGACCCCGCGCGAGGGCTTCGACTACGAGGCCAAGTACAAGGGCGGCGCGCGCTACTTCCTGCCGCCCCGCCTGTCCGCCACCCGCGTGGCCAACGTGGAGGCGCTGGCCCTGGGCGCGTACCGCGCGCTGGGCTGCCGCGGCTACGCCCGCGTGGACCTGCTCTGCTCGGACACGGAGAACGACGTGGTGCTGGAGGTGAACACGCTGCCCGGCTTCACCCCCACCAGCCTCCTGCCGAAGATTGCCGCCCAGGGCGGCCTGGACTTCGCCGAGCTGACCGAGCGCATCCTCGCGCTGGCGACGCGCGACGAGGCCAACGTCACCGAGGCCCCCGCCGTGGCCCCCGTCCCCCTCGCCCCCGAGCCCCGCCGCGCGGTGAGCTGACCCTCCAGGTTGGCCCCCTCACCGGCGCCGCCTCAGCCCCGGCGCCGTCCCCGCGCACTCCTGGAGACGACTGTGACGCAGGGTGTCAGCTCCCCGTGAACGGAACGTTCAAATCCGGGGAATAGTTTGACACGACCTTGACGCGTCCCTATTGTCCGGCGCCGATCACTCCTGGAAGGCTAAAACCTTGTCTTTCCGGGCACATACGGAGCGGGGGCTCACCAGACCCATCTGGCGGCAGTCAGCGTGAGAAGGGGTCTGATGCCGCCGAGCTGGGAAGTACCGCGGGCCACGGGGGCCGAGCGGGAGGGGCTGAGCGTCACCGATGACCACCGTCGAGATCATCTTCCTGGGCGTCTATTTCAGCGTCCTGTGCGTGCTGGCGGTCTACGGCTCGCACAGGTACCGGATGGCGTTCCTGTACTACCGGCACAAGTTCAAGCTGCCTACGCCGAAGGGGCCCCTGAAGGAGCTCCCACGCGTCACCATCCAGCTCCCCATCTTCAACGAGATGTACGTGGTGGAGCGCCTGGTGGAGTCGGTGTGCCGCATCGACTACCCACGCGAGCTGCTGGAAATCCAGGTGCTGGACGACTCGACGGACGAGACGTGCGGCATCGCGCGTGCGTGTGTGGAGCGCCACAAGCAGAAGGGCCATGACATCGTCTACATCCACCGCACCAACCGCCAGGGCTTCAAGGCGGGTGCGCTGGAGAACGGCCTGAAGCTGGCGCGGGGCCAGTACGTCGCGGTGTTCGACGCGGACTTCGTGCCGACGCCGGACTTCCTGCTGCGCACGGTGCCGTTCTTCGCGGACGACAAGGTGGGCATGGTGCAGGTGCGCTGGGGTCACCTCAACCGTGACTTCTCCATCCTGACGCAGGCCCAGAGCATCTTCCTGGACGGGCACTTCATCATCGAGCACACCGCCCGCAACCGCTCCGGCTGCTTCTTCAACTTCAACGGCACCGCGGGCATCTGGCGGCGCGACACCATCTCCGACGCGGGCGGCTGGCAGCACGACACGCTCACCGAGGACCTGGACCTGAGCTACCGCGCCCAGCTCAAGGGCTGGCGGTTCATCTTCCTGCCCGAGGTCATCTCCCCGGCCGAGGTGCCGGTGGACATGAACGCCTTCAAGAGCCAGCAGCACCGCTGGGCCAAGGGCTCCATCCAGACGGCGAAGAAGCTGCTGCCCACCATCCTCAAGAGCGATTTGCCCCTGGCGGTGAAGCGCGAGGCCTTCTTCCACCTCACCAACAACATGGCCTACCTGTTGATGGTGCTCCTGTCCGTGCTGATGCCCATCAGCATGGTGGTGCGCTTCCAGCACGGCCTGTACGGCACGCTCTTCCTGGACCTGCCCTTCTTCATCAGCGCCACCGCCAGCGTCTGCGTGTTCTACGTGGCCGCGCAGCGGGAGATGGGCGTGAAGGGGTGGTCGCGGGTGAAGTACCTGCCCTTCCTGATGAGCCTGGGCATCGGCCTGGCCATCAACAACGCGAAGGCGGTGCTGGAGGCGCTGCTCAACCAGCAGTCCGGCTTCGCGCGCACGCCGAAGACGGGCGCCGAGGGCAAGAAGGTCGTCGCGGTGAAGAAGACCTACCGCGGCAGCAAGACGCTGATGCCGGTGGTGGAGTTGGCCTTCGCGGCCTACTTCACGGGCGCGCTGTGGTTCGCCATCGACGCGCGCATCTACACGTCGGTGCCCTTCATCATCCTGTTCCAGGCGGGCTTCCTGTACGTGGGCGTGTCCAGCCTCCTGCAGGGCCTGTCCGGCCGGCTGAAGCTGGCGGAGCCTGCGCCCACGGTGAACGCCTCTGGCGAGCAGCCGCGCCGCGCGGCCTGAGCGACGCTTCCTGCGCGTAGGGAATCCGGGGTGGGGCCATGCAAGGCCCCGCCCCTTGTCGTTTCAGGTGCCCGAGTCGGGCGCGCCGCGCAGGAGCACCTGCTGCAGCCGCACGGTGGGGGCGCCGGACGGGGCAGGGCGGCAGCCCTCGTCGATGGAGGTGCTGGCCGCGGAGCGCAGCGTGAGGCCCGCGTCCGCGCACGACACCACCTCGGTGGGGAAGACGACGGGGCAGGGCGTGCCGGAGCCCGCGAAGCCCATGGCGCGCGTCTCGCCCAAGAAGCCCTCGGGTGTCCGCTGGAGGACGATGGACGCGGCGCCCGCGTCGGGCACATCGGTTCCACCCTCCGCGAGGGCGCGTGACACGGTGAGCGACAGCGTGCCGCCGTCGTCCTCACCGTGGTAGCGGAAGGCCGGATTCTCGGCGTGGTGGTACTCGCCTGCCTGGCTGCTCTCACAGCCGGCAGGCACGCGCACGGGAGGTGGAGGTGGGTTCTGCGCCTCTATGCGGGGAGGCGCCTTGGCGGGGCACGCCGTGAGGGAGAGGACACTGAGGGCGACTGCCAGGGAGGCGGGAGCGCGGTGCATGGGGCGCGGATATTCGCCCAACGGCACGGCCAGGGGGACTCTGTTTGATTCCCCTGGGATGACTCTCTAACCTTCGGCCTGACATGAGCCTCCACCGCATCGTCCTGTTCGCCCTGGTGACCGTCCTGGCGGCGCCGTCCTCCGCCTTCGCGCAGGACGATGACCTCCTCGCCCCCCTCACCCCGCAGACGAAGCCTTCGAAGACGAAGGGCGGGAAGACGAAGGTGGTGAAGAAGAAGCCCGCGAAGCCCGCGCGCGAGAAGTCCACGAAGGTGACGAAGAAGCCCGCGAAGACGAAGAGCGGCGCGACGGCGCGGGGCAAGGCCGCGAAGAAGCCCGTGGAGACCTCCTCCGAGGACGACCTGCTCGCGCCGCTGGAGCTCAAGAAGACGGAGCTGCTGGTCCGCATCACCGGGGGCGTGCGCGGGGCGAAGCTGCAGGTGGATGGCAAGGACGCCGGCTCGCTCACCGCGGCCCCCATCCCGCTCGAGGTGACGCCGGGTGAGCACCTGCTGGTGGTCCGCAAGCCGGGCTATGCCGAGTTCACGCGGCGCATCGACGTCAAGGAGGGCTCGCAGCAGGAGGTGCCGGTGTCGCTGGACGCCACCATGGGCTTCGCCACGCTCACCGCGGACGTGGCCGACGCGATGGCGGTGGTGGACGGTGTGGAGGTGGGGCCGGTGCCGCAGGGCAACGTGCTGCTCAAGCCGGGCTCGCGCGAGATTGAGTTCCGGGCCCCGGGCTTCAAGCCCGCCGTGCACAACATCACCGTGTTCGCCGGCCGCAACTACTCGGTGGAGGGCACGCTGCGGCCGCTGGAGGACACGTCGGTGGCCACGCGGGATGTGCCGAAGAACCCCGTGCTGGAGCCGTCCTTCACCGACGACACGGCCCCGGGCCTGACGGCGCGCGACCTGGAGCCTGAGACCGAGGTGAGCTCCGGCAAGCCCTGGTACGGCCGCTGGTACGTGTGGGCCGGCGTGGGCGCGGTGGTGGCCGCGGGCACGGTGGGCGCGGTGATGGCCACGCAGGGCGGTGGCTTCGACCCCCTGGATGCGAACCGGGACGTGTGCGGCGATCCTGGCTGTGATGCCGTGCTGGGCGGCGCGCGCCCGGTACGCGGGAACAAGGCGGGGGGCATGCTCCGTCTGCCGGCGGGAGCCCTGCGCTTCTGATTCGCGGTGACGCCCACCCTGCTCGAGGGTGGGCGGGTGCCCGCCCGTCACACGGTGGCGGGCGGAGCGCGCGGGCTCACTGGCCGCGCAGGTCGTCGTCGGAGGAGGGGCGCGCGTCCGGAACGAGCACGAGGAACACGTCGCTCACCCGGCCCACGCCCCAGTAGTCCAGCGCGGTGGCGCGCACCTGGAAGGGCTCGGACTCGGGCAGGAGTTGGGTGAGGTCCACCTCGCCCGGCTCGAAGCTGAAGGCGCGGCGCCCCAGGGCATCCACCTGCTCCTTGCCCATGTGGACGCCCTCGGTGAAGCCCACCACGGCGCTGCGCACCCGCTGGCCCTTCGCATCCAGCACCTCCAGCAGCAGGAAGTTGTCCACGGAGATGCCCAGCGTCGCCCGGGCGTCGCCGTAGAGCCGGGCCCGGCTTCCCTCCAGCCGCAGCAGGGGCGTCTGGCCCGTGGTCACGACGCGCGGCGTGCGCTCGCCCTCGGTGGTGTCGATGTCCAGGTCGTCGCGCCGCTTCGAGAGCGTCTCGGTCTCCTGCGCGGGAGTGTCCAGTAGGAGCCGTACGGCACGGGGCGCCGCCGGGGTGGTGGGGGCGGAGGTGGGGACCTGTCGCGCACAGGCCACCAGCCCCCAGGCGGCGGCCAGGATGAGCGTTCGAGAGTGCATGGGCGCCCAGGGTAGACGAGCAGTGGTGGAGCCGGTCAATTAGCATGGCCGCATGAGGACCTTCCTGCGTGGGTGTCTGCTGTGGTCCGTGCTCTCCAGCGCCCCCGCCTGGAGCGGCCCTCCCGCGGCACCCCCGCCCCCGGCGGCCTCGCCCGAGGTGCAGCTGTGCCTCCAGCACCTGAAGCCCTCCGAGCGCGAGCGGGCGGCGAAGGCGCTGGGGCCCCTGGCCGAGCTGCCGCGCTACCGGGTGCAGCTGGACGTGGACCCGGCCTCGCGCGAGGTGACGGGGCGGGTGCAGGTGGAGGTGCTGGCCCGGGGCAGGCCCCTCACGGAGCTGTACCTGCGGCTGACGCCAAACCTGTTGGGGCGCCGGGTGACGCTGTCGGACGCGAAGCTCGGTGGCCGGCCCATCAAGCTGGAGCAGCCGGAGCCCACGCTGTACCGCGTGTCGCTGGAGGAGCCCGTGCCCCCGGGCGCCGCGGCGGTGGTGGACGTGGCGGTGAAGGCCACCGTGCCGAAGGTGGAGAGCGGCGGCGGAGGGATGCTCGCGGGCCTGCTGGGCGGCGGCGACCGCCGAGGCGGCGGGGACCATGGGGCCTTCTCGGCCACGGAGGACTTCGTCAGCCTGGTGGGCGTGGTGCCTCAGGTGCCGCCGCTGGATGCCGCCGGCCAGCCCTGGGCCGGGCCGCAGGGCGTTGGCGACCTGGCGCTGTACGAGCCGGCGCACGTGCTGGCCACCGTCACGGTGCCCTCGGGCTGGACGGTGCACGCCACCGGAGCGCCCATGGGCGAGGTGCCCGAGCGCAATGGCCGCGTGCGCTTCGCCTTCGCGGCGGGCGCGGTGCGGGACTTCCCCATCCTCGTGTCGAAGGGCTACGAGCACTCCACGGCCACGGTGGGCGGCGTCACCGTGGAGAGCCACTACGTGGCGCGGGACAAGGCCGCGGGAGAGCGCGTGCTGAAGTACGCCACCTGGGCCCTGCAGGAGTTCGAGCGGCGCCTGGGGCCGCTGCCCTACACGCACTTCCGCGTGGTGGAGGCGCCCCTGTCCGGCGGCGCGGGCGGCATGGAGTTCCCCGGGCTCATCACGGTGGCCACGTCGCTGTACCGCGGCTCGGCGGACCCGTCCGAGGCGCTGGCCGGCTTGAAGGGGCTGGAGGAGATACAGGCGCTGCTGGGGGCCATGGGGCAGGGGAGCAGCAACTCCACCCTGGCGCACCTGGGCGAGGTGCTGGAGCGCACGCTGGAGTTCACCGTGGCGCACGAGGTGGCGCACCAGTACTTCGCCAGCCTCGTGGGCTCGGACCCCATCAACGCGCCCATCGTCGACGAGTCGCTGGCCCAGTACGCCGCGCTGCTCTACGTCGAGTGGCGGCACGGCAAGGGGGCGGCGGACACGCTGCGCAAGGAGGCGCTGGTGTCGTCGTACCACCTGTACCGGATGTCCGGCGGGAAGGACGGCCGCGCGGACCGGCCCACGGGCGACTTCGCGGACGAGTTCGAGTACGGCGCGCTCGTCTACGGCAAGGCGCCGCTGCTGCACCATGCCTCGCGGCAGCTCGTGGGCGACGTCGCCTTCGTCCAGGCGCTGCGCTCGTACGTGGACACGTACCGCTTCAAGTGGACGTGCAAGGAGTGCTTCACCCGCGAGCTGGCGAAGGCGAGCCCCGCGCATGCGAAGCGGCTGGAGGGCTTGCGCGTGCGCTGGTGGGAGGAGGCGCGCGGCGACCAGGACCTGGGGGCCGCCGACCTGGCGTCGATGCTGGGCGCCCAGGGGCTGGGCGACCTGGGAGACTTGAAGGACATGCAGCTGCAGCTGGACCCGGAGTCGATGAAGCTCCTGGAGGAGCTGATTCCGGGCCTGCTGGGACAGTGAGTCCGGGCCGTCGGGCCCCTCAGTCGAAGAGGGCCTGGACGAACTCGCGCGGCTCGAAGCGGCGCAGGTCGGCGATCTTCTCGCCCACGCCCACCCAGACGACGGGCAGCTTCAGCTCGTCGCAGATGCCGATGATGACGCCGCCCTTCGCGGTGCCATCCAGCTTCGTCAGGGCAATCGCGGTGATGCCCACTGCCTCGTGGAACTGCTTGGCCTGCTGAATCGCGTTCTGGCCGTTGGTGGAGTCCAGCACCAGCAGCACCTCGTGCGGCGCGCCGGGAAGGGCCTTGTCCATGACGCGCTGGACCTTCTTCAGCTCCTCCATGAGCGGCGCCTTGGTGTGGAGCCGGCCCGCCGTGTCGGCGATGACGACGTCCGCGCCTTCCTCGCGCGCCTTCTTCACCGCGTCGAAGATGACGGAGCCCGGGTCTCCACCCTCCACGCCCTTCACCAGCTCGGCCTTCGCGCGGTCCGCCCACACGTCGAGCTGCTCGGTGGCGGCGGCGCGGAAGGTGTCTCCCGCGGCGAGCACCACCTTCTTGCCCTGGCCCGTGAGCTGCGCGGCCAGCTTGCCGATGGTTGTCGTCTTCCCGGCGCCGTTGACGCCCACCACCATGACGACGTGCGGAGGGCCACCGCCCTCCAGCGAGCGCGGCACCGGCAGGTCGACGATGCGGGCCACCTCGTCGCGGATGATGGACTTGATCTTCTCCGGGTCCTTCAGCTCGTTGCGCTTGAGCTTCTCGCGCGCCACCTCCACCAGGTGGTTGGCCGTGCGCACGCCGATGTCCGCGGTGAAGAGGATTTCCTCCAGCTCCGCCAGCACGGACTCGTCCACCTGTCGCTGCTGGCCGAACAGCCCGTTGAGCCGGGCCATGAAGCCCTGGCTCTTCGTCTTGTCCAGGCCCTGCGCCAGCGTGCGGCCGCCCTCGGCCTCCACCTTCGCACGGGCGGCGGCCTCCTCGGCGCGGCGGGCCTCCTCGACGGCCACCGCCTCGCGGGCGCGCTGCTCCTCCACGATTCGCTGCGCCTCGGCCTGCTCGCGCTTGCGCCGCTCGCGGGCCTCGTCGTCGGCGGCCTTCTTCGCGCGGTACTCGACGCGCTTCTCTTCCTCCTCGCGCTCCTTGAGGGTGCGGACCTCCGCCTCCAGCCGGGCTCGCTCGGCGGAGTCCCGGGTGGAGCGGGCGGCGCGGGCGGCCTCCTCGCGCTGGCGGGCCAGGGCCTCGACGCGGCCGTGGGCCTCGTCGGCCTCGCGGAGCCGGGCGGCCTCAGCCTCGGAGGGCGGCAGCTCGATTCGCAGCTGGGGCCGCTCCGCCGGCAGGGCGGGCTTCTCCTTCTCCGGGGGGACGGTGACGCCGGGCTTCTTCGTCGGCTCGGGCGCGCGCTTGCGGAAGAACAGCTTCCGCGCGGCCAGCACCATCAGCAGGACGAAGAGTCCCGTGGCGCCAATGCCGACGACATCCCCGATGGGGAACCCGTCCGTCGGGGGCACACCGGTGTCCGGCTGCGTCGTCCCCCCTCCCGGTGGCGTAGGAGCGGGGGAGGGAGCGGGCGGCACCTGCGCGGCCAGGGCGTCGAGGGCGTTGGGCGTCTTCATATGCGGGGCTCCGCATACACCAACACGCAAGTGGATGCAGCGCCCGTGGCCGGGTAGAAACGCCCTGCCATGCGCCTCAAGCTCTCCTCTGTCGTGCTTCCATCGGTCCTCCTGCTGGGCACCGCCTGCATCGTCGAGGCTCCCGGTGGAGCCAGCCCGCAGGAGCGGCGCGCGGCCACCGTCACCCAGGTGCCCCCTCTCTCCCTGCGCAACGGCGCCAACCTGGGTGGCAAGGTGGAGCTGGTGGGCGCCACCGTCCAGCCCGGCCGGCTCACCCCGGGAGAGCAGGCGAAGGTGACGCTCTACTTCAAGGTGCTCCAGCCCATCGAGGACGACTACATGGTCTTCGTCCACGTGGAGGACGTCGAGGGGCGCATGGAGCGGATGAACGTGGACCACAAGCCCGCCGGTGGCCTGTACCCGACGTCGCAGTGGAAGGCCGGAGAGACGGTGAAGGACGAGTTCAACGTCTACCTGCCGGCCAGCGCCTCGCCGCGCGCGCTCAACCTCTGGCTGGGCCTGTGGGAGCCGCGCACGGACTCGCGCCTGCGGCTCACCAACCCGGAGGCGGTGCGCAACGACGGGAAGGACCGCATCCTGCTGGGCCAGGTGCCCGTGGCGCGCTGAAGGCCGCCGCCGGGCTTGACGCTACAGGGAGAAAAACGCCGGAGTGGCCCTGTAAGCCGGGTTCTGTCACCACCCCTTTCGAGGTGGGCAGTGAACATTCATCTAGGGCCCTGGTTGCCCAGGGACCTCATCAGCGAGCAACCCGAACGCCTGGGACGGGCCATCCCTGTCCCCCCAGACAGCGAGGGACGCGCTCCTATTGGCTCTTGCTCCAGGTGGGGTTTACCGTGCCGTCCGAGTCACCCCGGACGCGGTGCGCTCTTACCGCACCGTTTCACCCTTACCCGCCCCTTGCGGAACGGGCGGTCTGTTTTCTGTGGCACTTTCCTGCGAGTCGCCTCGACTGGCCGTTAGCCAGCACCCTGCCCTACGGAGCCCGGACTTTCCTCCCGCCACCCAGGACTGCGATGGCCGGCGTTCACCCGGACCACTCCGGCACCGTGCCCTTACAACAGGCGGGCGGCGCGGGTCCACTCCACGGCGTTGAAGGCGTCCGGAGCGGGCAGGGGAGCAGGGAGGGGCCCGGCCCGCGCACCGGTTAAATGCGGAACGTCTCCGCGAACCGCGCCAGCAGCTTCGCGCCCCCCTTGCCCTTGAGCTTCACACTCCCGCTGGCAATCGCGTCGGCGGGGCTGAGCTCCCCCGTCATCAGCGCCTTGATTGCGGGCCCCGTCTCGATGACGAGGTCCGCACCGGGCAGCGGGCCCTGGGCCACCTTCAGGACGCCGCCGTCGATGCGCATGTGGAGGACGGCCTCGCCCACGCGCAGCTCGTAGCCCACGTCGAGGCCGTGCGCGCCCTCGGGGCGGAACGTCGAGCGCATGGCCATGATGAGCGAGTCCACGGTGACGATGTCCTCCGGGCCGGGCTCCGTGAGCGACTTCGCCCCCCAGCGGCCGAGGCGCAGGACGACGTCCTCCAACTCGTGGCCGTAGGCGGTGAGCTCGTACACCACCGAGCCCACGGGGCGCGGCAGGAGGCGGCGCTGGACGATGCCCGCCTCTTCAAGCTCCTTGAGGCGGGCGGAGAGGATGTTGGACGGGATTCGCGGCAGCCCCTGCCGCAGGTCCGTGAAGCGCCGGGGGCTGACGAGCAGGTCGCGAACGATGACCAGGGCCCAGCGCTCCCCCACGATTTCGAGGGCGCGCACCAGGCCGCAGAACTGTCCGTAATCGCGCTTTGCCATGGGGACGAACGCCCGTCGTACTTTTCATTGTAGAGCGGAATCCACTTTCGCAAGCCGACTTCCTGGCTCGGGTCCGTGGGCTCCGCACGCTACCCGGCGGGTGGGCTGCTCCGTCAGGCGGAGCGGGCACTCACAGCCGCTCGTCGATGGCCCGGTTGCTCATCTCATCCGCCTCGGCGTTCTTCGCGCGGGGGACGTGGACGAGCTTCACCTTGGAGAAGGCGCCGAGCAGCAGCCGGGCCTCGTCGAAGAGGGGCTTCAGCAGGGGGCTCTTCACCTGGTAGCGGCCGCCGAGCTGGCGGATGAGCAGCTCGCTGTCGGCGAAGACCTCCACCTCGCGCGCGCCCAGGGCCTTCGCGTGCTTCAGGCCCAGCAGCAGGCCTTTGTACTCGGCCTGGTTGTTCGTCTGGTGTCCGAGGAACTTCCCCAGCCGGGCCACCACGTTGCCGTCCAGGTCCATCAGCACCGCGCCCGCGCCCGCCGGGCCGGGGTTTCCCCGGGCGGCGCCGTCCGAATAGACGCGGAGGCGGGCGGTGGCCCCGGAAGAGGGGAGAAGCTCCCCCACGGCGGTGGCCTTCGGCGTGGCGGGAGCGGACCCGACGGAGGCCTCGGAGGGCGGCGCCGGGAGGGACACCGGATCGCCGCCCAGGCGACCGGCCGCCTCCTCGATGAGCTTCCCGAGGTGCTCGCGCGTGAGGCCGCGAAAGGCGCGCACCGTCGACGACAGCGGCTCCTCACGCGCGATGTGGAGGAGGATGTCGACGATGGACGGCGCGGGCATGACGGCGAAGGAGACGGGCTACTTCGCCGCGGGCGTTTCCTGAAGGGCTTCCACCGCATAGATGATGCGGTTGCAGGAGGGGCAGATGTCCGTGCCCAGCGAGGTGCGCAGCTGGTTGTAGAGCTGCGGCGGCACGTTCATGTTGCAGCCCATGCAGGTGCCGGCCACCACGCCCACCAGCGCGGGCAGCTTCTTCTTGCGAATCGACTCGTAGCGCCGGAGCAGGTTGGCGTCCACGCCCGAGGCCACGCCCGAGCGGCGACCCTCGAGCGCCTGCACCTGCGACTCCGCCTCGCCCAGCTTGCCCTTGAGCTCCGTCATGCGACCGGAGAGGCCCTGCTGCTTCGCGGTGAAGTCGGCTTCCTTGGCCTTGATGGCCTCGCGGGCGGCGCCGAGCTGCTTCGTCAGCTCCGCCAGCTCCTCGGCCATGGTCAGGTTCGCCTTCTTGGCGATGTCGATTTCACGGGCCAGGGCGGAGTACTCGCGGGTGGAGCGCTGCTCGCTGAGCCGCGCCTCCCACTTCTTCACCTTGTCCTTCTCGTCCGTGATGTTCTGCTCGAGCTGCGTCTTCTGGCGCTCCATGTCGGTGAGCCGTGCTCGCTCTGCCTCGATGGCGCTACGAGCGACGCCCAGCTCCCGCTCCAACTCGCTAATCTGACGGGGGTGAACGTCCGCGGCCTTTCGGAGCGAAGCGACCTCGAGGTCCACGTTCTGCAGCTCCGCCAGCGCTTTCAATTTCTCCCGCAAAGTTGCTGCCTCCCACAGGGCCGCACCGTGTACGGCCGCGCTCTTGTACCAACAAGGGTGATGGGGGTCCAACGCTCAAATGGCCCATGAGTCATCCCTTGAGGCCCGGGCAGGCATACGCCATTTGAATAAGCTTCACGCTCTCGTTAGACCGGGGCGCGTGTCCCGCCCCCTCCTGCTCTGTCCGCTCCTCCTCGCGCTCGCGCCCGCCTGTCGCGACGCCGCGCCCCCTCCACCCGCCGCCGCTCTGGCGCCTTCTTCCGGAATTCCGGCACCTGTCGCCGCGAAGCCGGCACCCGTGGCCACGGGGTGGGGCACCCTCGAGGGCCGCCTGCGCTTCAAGGGCACCCCGCCGCCCCCGGCCCGTTCTCCCACCACCGGCACCGTCGTGTCCGTGTGTGGCGAGCAGGCCGAGGAGCGCTCGCTCGTCGTCGGCGCGGAGGGCGCGCTTGCCCACGTCGTGGTGTCCGTGAATGAGGGCGCGAAGCTCCCCGCGCCCCGGCAGCCGCTGCCCGAGCCCGTGCTGGACCAGAAGCGCTGCATCTATGACCCGCCTGTCATGGCCGCGAAGGCCGGCGGCGTGCTGGTGCTGCGCAACTCGGACCCGCTGGTCCACAACGTGCGCGCCGCGTACGGTGCCAACCGCGCCTTCTTCAACGTGGCCATGCCCCTGGAGGGGATGACGGTGCGCCGGCAATTGCCCGCCGAGCCCGCCGCCGTCCCCATCCGCTGTGACGTCCACCCCTGGATGCGCTCCCTGGTCCGGACCTTCGACCACGGCTACTTCGCCACCAGCGGCGCCGATGGCCGCTTCCGCCTGGAGGTTCCCGAAGGGACTCACACCGTGGCCTTCTGGCACGAGCGCCTGCCGGAGCTGGCACGCACCGTGAATGTGAAGGCCGGCGAGACAGTCCAGGTGGAGCTGGAGTGGGAAGCGGCGCAATTGAAGTAGCGCCGGGGGCAACAACGGTGGCTCCGGAGGCAACAACCCGGTGCGTTCCCTCTGGACGTAGAGGTATCTGCAGCGCCCGAGGAAATATTTTCGGCGCTCGACGTATAAGTGAGTGAGACGCAGAATTTTGGATTCCGGTTTCACTCTGGCCGAAAAATTGCTATAAGAGTGCCGTACCAGAAGAGGGGGCCCAGTCATGCACCAGGCGAAGAAGCGGACGACTTTGACGAGCGACCTGAGCACGGTGGAGTCGCCCCGAAAGGCGACCTCACGACCGGCGGGCATGCAGGAGATGGGGCCCGGCCTGTACGAGCAGATCCGCCGGGCGCTGCTGGAGCTGGCGCCCGTCTCGGGCACCTGAGGTCCACGCGCAATCCGGGGCGCGCCCGTCGCGGGCAGCGCCCCTCTTCACGGAATCACGACAGCAGTGTCCTGGAAGGCGAAGGGGCTCCCGGCATGTGCCGTGGAGCCCCCGGGTGCCTCGGACTAGATGTCTTCTTCTTCGGGCTCGGCGGCGGCTTCTTCGTCCTCAAACGTCTCGAGCTCTTCTTCTTCATCTTCTCCTGCGGCGGCTGGCTCCTCGGGCTCGATCGGCTCAATGACCTTGGGGGCAGCAGCCAGGCGGCCACGGCGTCCCTCGGGCTGAGGCTTGAGAGCCGGGCTCTCCCGCTGATCTGCCCCACACTTGGGGCAGAGCGGGTCCGGCTTCTTCATGTCGTAGAACTTCGTCTGGCACTTGTAGCAGACGTGCTTCGTTCCAAGATCCTTCGCCGGCATTCGCCACCTTTGGAAAGCCCAGTGGAGACAGAAGAGAGGGCGGCTCAATAGTTGGGCTGTTGGAAGGAGTCAACCTGTGGTTTGCGTAGGAGAATTCTAGCAGTAGCATCCACCCCGCGTTTTCCCCCGGAAGCCGGACGCTCCCCTTGAACTTCACCTGCGACAATTGCCAGAAGCGGTATTCCATTGCGGACGAAAAGGTCCGCGGCAAGACGGTCAAGGTCCGTTGCAAGAACTGCCAGAACGTCATCACCGTCGAAGGACCCGCCGAAGAGGAGAGCACCCGCGTGGTGTCTCTCGCGGACGTGGAGCGCATCCGCGCCCAGGAGCGCTCCCTGGTGGAGCCGGCGGCGGCTGCCGTCTCGGCGCCCCCGGTGGCGGCCTCGCCCGTGTCCCGGGCGCCCGCCGCGGCCCTCCAGACACCCTGGGATGACGAGCCCACCCGTGCAGCGCCCCTGAAGCCGACGGGCTCTCCATGGTTCGTCATGGTGCGCAACAAGCAGGAGGGCCCGCTCGACGAGGGCGCCCTCCGCGAGTGGATGGCCACCGGCGCCGTCAGCGGCCGCAGCTTCTTCTGGCAACAGGGGATGGCGGACTGGAAGCGCGGCTCGGACATCCCCGAGCTGGCGGGCCTGTTCGCGCCGCCGCCCGCGCCCGAGCCGCCCCCGCCGCCTCCTCCTCCGGTGGCCGAGCCGCCGCCCGCGCCGGCCCGCTCCGCGCGAGGGGCCTCGGCGCGGCGTGAGCCCGAGCCGCAGCCCTTCCTGCCGGAGCCCGAGCCGGAGCAGCCCTACGCCCCCGACGAGCCCCAGCAGCAGGCGTGGGATCCGGAGCAGGACGAGCCCGAGCGGACCTTCTTCGAGGAGCCGGACCCGCGCCAGCAGCAGCAGGCCCAGGGCCGCCGGGGCCAGGGCGCCGCGCCGGCCGCCAGCGCGCCCCTCAACAACGACGAGCTGTTCTCCGACCTGGACCTGCCCGGCAACCGGGGCCACGGTGACGAGGACGACGGCCAGGGCCAGCACGAGGACCCGCTGGCCGCGCTGGGCGGTGGGGACGGCGACGAGCGTCAGCCCGTCGAGGACACCCGCCACTTCGCGGCGAAGTCGGGCGTGACGCGGCGCAACCCGGCGTGGAAGTACGCCGTGGCGGTGCTGCTGCTTCTCGTCATCCCGCTGGGCGGCGCCTACGTCCTGTCGGAGACGCTGGGCGTGGTGCCCCTGCGGGTGAAGACGGTGGACGCCGAGGGCAACCCGGTGGAGCAGACCGTCTTCTCCAGCAAGGGCGTGGGCGCGCTGCGCGACAAGCTGATGGGCCGCCAGCCGCCGGCCCCGGCGCCGAAGCCCGTCGCGCCTCCGGCGGAGAAGCGTCCCGCCGCGCCGCCGGAGTCCGCTCCCGCTCCCACCGGGGCGGCTCCCGCGGGCGCCGGCGCGCCGACGGGGATTGCACCGCCCCCGTCCGCGGAGCAACTGCAGGCCGTCTACGCGGACGCGGACAAGAAGGACGTGGGCCCCGACGTGCGCGAGGACGCGGACGTCGCCGCGGCGGACTCCGAAGAGGTGGGTGGCCCCTCGGACGAGGAAGTGGAGCGCGTGGTGGACAAGGCGCAGGACGCGTTCCGCTCCTGCGTGGAGAACGAGCTGCGGAAGAATCCGTCCTTCCGCGTCGGCAAGGTGACGCTCACCGCCACGGTGGGCAGCTCCGGCAAGGTGAAGGCCGCCTCGCTCGACAAGAAGGACCTGAACCGCTCCACCGTGGGCACGTGCATCCGGGACCGCGCGAAGGGGATGGTGTTCTCCGCCTTCGCCGGCGAAGACGTGGACCTCGAGATTCCGCTCGTCCTCTCCGGGACGCTGTAGCCCCGCGCGGCCGTGAGCACCCAGGAGACGGGCGCCGCACACGCCGCCGGGGGCCGCCTGCCCCGCGCGGTGGTGCTGCTGGGGCTGGTGTCGCTGCTCACGGACGTGAGCAGCGAGATGATCTTCCCGCTGCTGCCCGCGTTCCTCGCGGCGCGCTTCCCCGCGGCGCCGCTGCTGCTGGGCGCCATGGAGGGAATGTCGGACCTGGTGTCCGCGCTCCTCAAGTACCGCTCCGGCGTGTGGGCGGACCGGGCGCGCCGGCTCAAGCCGCTGGTGCTGCTGGGCTACGGCGTGTCCTCGCTGGCGCGGCCGATGATGGCCTTCGTCACGCTCGCCTGGCAGCCGCTGCTCATCCGCTCGCTCGACAGGGTGGGCAAGGGCGTGCGCAGCAGCCCGCGTGACGCCATCATCGCCCACTCGGTGCCGGAGGGCGCGCGAGGGCGCGCGTTCGGTTTCCACCGGAGCATGGACCACGCGGGCGCGGCGTTGGGCGCGCTGGTGGCCATGGTGCTGGTGGCGTGGGGGCTGCGCGCGGAGCAGGTGTTTCTCGCGGCGGCGGTGCCGGGCTTCCTCGCGCTGCTGTGCATCGCCGTGGTGCCCGAGCCCGCGCGCCCGCCGCTGGAGGACGGGAAGGGCGCGGCGTTGGTGCCGGTGCCCCGGCGGCTCGCGTACTACCTGGTGCCGGTGGTGCTCTTCGGCGTGGCCAACTCCACGGACGCCTTCCTCTTGCTCAAGCTCACCGAGGAGGGCGCGCCCCCGGCGCTGCTGCCCCTGGCGTGGCTGCTGCTGCACCTGGTGAAGGCGGCCGTCTCGTACCCCGCGGGCTGGCTGGCGGACCGGCTGGGCTCCTCGCGCGTGGTGCTGGCGGGGTGGGGGCTGTACGCGCTCAGCTACGTGGCCCTGTCGCAGGTGCGCGGCGTTCCCGGCACGCTGGCCGTCATGGCCTTCTACGGGCTGTACCACGCGCTGGCGGAGGGGGCGGAGAAGTCGCTGCTCACGTCGCTGGTGCCGTCCGCCGTGCGCGGGCGGGCCTTCGGCCTCTACAACGGGCTCACCGGCGGGGCCTCGCTGGCCGCGGGCCTGCTGTTCGGCGCGGTGTGGACGCGGTGGGGCAGCGCGCCGGCCTTCCTCTTCGCGGGCCTGCTGGCCGCGGTGAGCGCGGTGCTGCTTTGGGTGCTGCTGCCCCGCGCCCGTCCCGCCGCGAGCTAGAGGTCGAAGTCGCCGGACGGAGGCGGCTTCTTCCCCTGCTTCGCCCGCGTGCGGGCCTCGCGCACCTCGGCGCGCAGGGCCTCGGTGGCCTCGCGGTCCACCTGGAGCGTGTCCAGGTCCAGCACGTCGCCCTCGCGCACGCCTTCGGGCAGGGCGCTCAGCGGGCGTGTCACCTGGCGGCCCTCCACGACGAGCACGGCGACGTCGTCCTCGATGCGGTCCAGTGTGGCGCGAGTCACGGGGTGGCTCCTCTCAGGGGTTGCAGTCCCGGGCCGGCCGCCGGTTGTCCCGGCTGGCTTCCTCGCGGGACTTGAAGACGAGCCTGTTGGCCGGCTTTATCTTCATCGCGTTCCGGCACGACGGCACGTGGAAGACCTCGCCCTTGCTGCTGGCCACGTAGGTCCCCGAGGACATTCCGCGCGGCTCGACGCTCCCTCGCGGCGGACGGGTGCCGGTGCTCACGCGCGGCGGCGGCGCGGCCGCGGAGGGCAGGTCGTCGATGTCCACCACCTGTCCGTACTGCTTCGGGCCCGTCGTGCCACGCGGGCTCTGGGTGGCTCGCGCGGGCTCCGCCTTCGCGTCCCCGGCCTTCGCCACCGGGGCGGAGGCCGTGCTCAGGCCGGGGAAGGTGTAGCGCGTGTCCTCCGGCACGCCCTCGGGCAGGCGCTGCGGGGTGACGACGAGCTTCTTCCCGTCGCTCACCACCTGCACCTCGCCGGCCACGTCCGTGCGGAACACCTGGACGCCCAGGCCTTCCAGCCGCTTCAGCGTGGCGGCCGCCGGGGCGTCGCGCGTGTTGCCCGGGGCCGTGGAGATGACGGCGGCGCGAGGCTCCACGACTCGCAGGAACGCCTCGGTGGACGGCCCGTCCGCGCCGTGCGCCGCCACCTTGAGCAGCGTGGCCTTCATCGCCGTGCCGCGCGCGAGCAGCTGCGCCTCCGTCCGGGCGTGCGCGTCCCCCGCGAAGAGCAGCGCCGTGTCGCCGTAGGTGAGCCGCAGGACGATGGAGTTGGCCTCCAGCGGGGCCTCCGGTACGTCGATCATGCCATTGGGCGGGCGGGGCCACAGCACGTTCAGCTCCACGCCCGTGCCCAGCTGCAGGCGCAGCGGCGCATTGGGCGTGGACGGGTCCGGGGCGGGCGAGCGGAACTCCACGCCCTGGCTGCCCAGGGTGGTGAGCAGCGCGTCGTATTCAGGAGGAGCCGCGCCCAGCTGCGGCTCCAGCAACTGCTTCACGCCCACGCGCCGCTCCACCGCCTCCAGGCCCCCGTGGTGGTCCGCATGCGGGTGCGTGAGGACGACCAGGTCCAGCCGCTGCGTGAGCAGCTCCGGCAGCCGGTTGACCAGGTGGTCCGCCGCGCTGGCGGGGCCGGAGTCCACCAGCACCGTGTGGCCCTCGGGGGACACGATGAGCGCGGCGTCCCCGTGGCCCACGTCGAAGAAGTAGACGTGCAGCTTCCCGTCCGGGGCCCCGCCGAAGTAGCGGCGGGGCTCGGTGGCGCGGACCGGGACGGGTGTCGGAGGGGGCGGTGGCGGCGGCTCCTGGCAGGCCGCCGTGGCCAGCAGCACCCCGAGGAGGGAGAAGAGGCGCGGGCTCATGGGTGGCAGTCCTCGGCGGGGCGGCGCTCGCTCAGGGCGGCGGCGCGGCTCGGATAGACGGTGCGCTCGGACTTGGAGCGCTTCAACGTGCGGCAGTCCTCGCTGTGGAACACCTTGCTGCCCTTCAGGCTGATGAAGCGCCCCTCCTCCGCGGCGGCCCGGGAGGGCGAGGGCGTCTCGGAGGGGCCCCGCGTGGTGGCGCTCCCGGCGCGGGAGGCGGGCTCGGGCTCCTTCGCCCGCGTGCCGCTCCGGACGTGCTGCGTACCGGGAAGAATCGGGCCGAGCGCCACGGGGCCGGGCTTCACCGTGCCTGGCACCACCAGGGGCGCGGCGCGGCCCTTCCTGGCGCGCAGGGTGACGGAGGTGCCGTCGCTCACCGCCACCACCTCTCCGTCCACGTCGGTGCGGAAGACGCGGGCGCCCGAGGCGTCCAGGCGCTCCAGGGCCTCCGCCGTGGGGTGCCCGTAGTCGTTGCCGGCACCGCAGGAGATGACGGCGGCCTTCGGCTTCACCTCCGCGAGGAAGGCGGCCGTGGAGGAGTGGCGCCCGCCGTGGTGGGCGACCTTGAGCACCGTGGAGGAGAAGTCGATGGGCTTCCGGAGGAGGGCGGCCTCCGTGTCCGGCTCGGCGTCGCCGGTGAAGAGGAACGCCGTCTTCCCGTACGTCAGCTTGGCGACGATGGAGTTCGAGTTGGGGTCCGAGCGCGTGTTGTCCAGGAAGGGCTCCTGCGGCACGCGGGGCCAGAGCACGGTGAGCGAGGTGCCCTCGCCCAGGCCGATGGTCAGCAGCGTGTGGGGCGCCTGCGCGCTGGGCTCCGGAGTCATCACCTGGCCCACCGCTCCACCCACGTAGCTCAGCAAGTCCCTGTAGGCGTCGCTCGCGTGGTCGAAGCCCGGGTCCATGAAGCGCTTCGCCCCCACCGCGCGCAAGGCCTGCGTCAGCCCTCCCAGGTGGTCCAGGTGGGGGTGCGTGAGGATGACCAGGTCCAGCGGCTCCTTCACCAATTCCTTCAGCCGGCGGGTCAGGTGCTCGCGGGCCTCGGGCGGGCCGCCGTCGATGAGCACCGTCTTGCCCGTGGGCGAAACGATGAGGGCGGCATCCCCCTGGCCCACGTCGAAGAAATACACCGTGAGTGACTTGCCGGCGGGGGCGGGCAGAGGCGCGGCCACGCCCGGGAGCGAGGCGAGCAGGAGGACCAGGAGGCTGAGCAGCCGGGCAGGAGACGTCACGCAGCGGACTCTACCGCTCCGCTCCTCTCCTCGGCACCTGGATGGGCAGCGGATGCGTGCTCCCCGTGCGAGCGCTTCCCGAGGGACGGGAAGTGGGCTAAGGGGCGCGGCATGTCCGACTCCCAGGACGTCATCAAGCTCGTCGAGGAGATTGCCGACCAGGCCCGCCGCCGGATGAACGCCTGGAAGGAGTCCTCGACGCAGGAGCCCACCCCCCACATGCCGCCAGCCACGGGCCGCGTCGACATGGAGTCCATCCGCTCCCCGGCGGACCTGGCGCCCTACATCGACCACACGCTGCTCAAGCCCGAGGCCCGCGCCGAGGACGTGGTGAAGCTGGCCGAGGAGGCCCGCACGCACGGCTTCGCCACGGTGTGCGTGAACAGCACCCATGTGGCCACCGCCGCGCGCGTGCTGGCCGGCGCCTCCACCGTGCCGATTGCCGTGGTGGGCTTCCCGCTGGGCGCGTCGCTGCCGTCCGCCAAGGCCTTCGAGGCCCGCGAGGCCATCCGCGCCGGGGCGCGGGAAATCGACATGGTGCTCAACGTGGGCGCGCTCAAGTCGCGCGACTATGCGCTGGTGCACCAGGACATCGCCGCGGTCGTGGACGCCAGCCGCCCGCTGCCGGTGAAGGTGATTCTGGAGACGGCCCTGCTCACGGACGAGGAGAAGGTGCTGGCCTGCGCCCTGTCAAAGGCCGCGGGGGCCGCCTTCGTGAAGACGTCCACCGGCTTCGGCCCGGGCGGCGCCACCGCCGAGGACGTGGCGCTGATGCGCCGCGTGGTGGGCGAGGACGTGGGCGTGAAGGCCTCCGGAGGCATCCGCTCCATGGAGGACGCGATGAAGATGCTGCGCGCGGGCGCCAACCGCCTGGGCGCGTCCGCGTCCGTGGCCATCGTCAGCGGGCAGACCTCCACCGCGAAGTACTGACACCCGGCGGCGACGTGAACGCGAAACAGCGAGAGGAATTCAAGCAGCTGCTCCTGGCGCTCCACTCCGAGCTGACGGAGAAGACGCCGTCGAGAATCGAGCCCAACCGCACCGATGACGCGCGCATCGGCGGCGACGAGGACGAGCAGCCCCTCAACGAGATGATGCAGGCCATCGCCTCCAACCGGAACCGGAACATGGACGGCGTGCTGGCCCGGGTGATGAAGGCCCTGGGCAAGCTGCGCGACGACCCGGACGCCTATGGCGAGTGTGAGGAGTGCGGCGACGAGCTGCCCCTGGGCCGGCTTCGCGCGATGCCGTATGCGGAGTACTGCGTCACGTGCCAGGGTGCCAAGGACGGCCCCAAGGGCCGTGCCACCCGCAAGAAGCTTACCGACTACACCTGAACAACCGGCGCGCGAGCCACGTGCTCCGCGCGTCCCCTACGGCTAGACGAGGCTCCGAGGCTCATGGACACCACCGGATTGAGAGAGCGTGCGGAGGCCTGGCGGCAGGCGGACCCCGACACGTCCACCGCGGCGGAGCTGGCGGAGCTGCTGGCCCGGGGCCACTGGACCGAGCTGGCCGACCGCTTCGCCGGAGATTTGGAGTTCGGCACCGCCGGCCTGCGCGGCGTGCTGGGCGCGGGCCCCAACCGGATGAACCGCGCCGTGGTGCGCCGCACCACCGCGGGCCTGGCGCGCTACCTCAAGGACCAGGTGCCGGACGCCGCCACGCGCGGCGTCGTCGTGGGCCGCGACGCCCGCCGCCTGAGCACCGAGCTGGCCGAGGACACCGCCGCGGTGCTGGCCGCGGAGGGCATTCCCGCGCATGTCTTCCCTCACCCGGTGCCCACGCCGCTGGCCGCGTTCGCCGCCCTGCACCTCAACGCCGCCGCGGCCATCATGGTGACGGCCAGCCACAACCCGCCCGAGTACAACGGCTACAAGGTCTACTGGGGCAACGGCGCTCAAATCATTCCCCCGCATGACACGGGCATCGCCGCCGCCATCGCCCGGGTGGAGCCCGCCAACCGCGTGCCCCTGCTGGCTCCGGCGGACGCGCGCGCGAAGGGCCTCTGGAAGGACCTGGAGGACTCGGTGGGGGAGGCGTACCTGCGCGGCATCCTCGGGCTGCGCGTGCACAAGCGCGGCTCGGACTCGCTGTCCATCGTCTACACCGCCATGCACGGCGTGGGCGGCGTGTGGGCGGAGCGCGCCCTGCGCGACGCGGGCTTCCCGCGCTTCACCGCCGTGTCCGAGCAGCAGATGCCGGACGGCCGCTTCCCCACCGTGCGCTTCCCCAACCCGGAGGAGCCCGGCGCCATGGACCTGTCCCGCGCCACCGCCGAGCGCGTGCGCGCGGACCTGGTGCTGGCCAATGACCCGGACGCGGACCGGCTCGCCGTCATGGCGCGCGCCGCGGATGGGAGCCTGCGCATGCTCACCGGCGACGAGGTGGGCGTGCTGCTGGGCCACTACGTCCTCACCCAGGGCACGAAGCGCGCGCGCCCGCACGTCGTCAGCACCATCGTCTCCTCCACGCAGCTGGGCGACATCACCCGCGCGCTGGGCGCCGCCTATGACGAGGTGCTCACCGGCTTCAAGTGGATTGCCAACCGCGCGCTGGAGCGCGAGCGCACCGAGGGCACGCAGTTCATCTTCGGCTACGAGGAAGCGCTCGGCTACACCGTGGGCACGGTGACGCGCGACAAGGACGGCGTCGGCGCGGCGCTCGTCATGGCGGACCTCGCGGCGTGGTGCGAGTCGCGCGGCACCACGGTGCTCGGCTACCTGGAGGAAATCCAGCGCCGCCACGGCATGTACGTGGGCGCCCAGCGCAACGTCACGCTGCCCGGCGCCGCGGGCGCCCAGCTCATCCGCGCCATCATGGACGCCTTCCGCGCGTCGCCGCCCTCGCGCATCGGCGCGGACGCGGTGCGCGCCGTGCGCGACTACAAGCAGGGCGGGGCGGGGCTGCCGCCGTCCAACGTGCTCGCCCTCGAACTGGAGAGCGGCGGCCGCGTCACCCTGCGCCCGTCCGGCACCGAGCCCAAAATCAAGTACTACTTCGAGCTGAAGGAATCGCTCTCCGCCGGCGAGCCGCTGGCCCAGGCCCGCGAGCGCGCGGAGGGTCGGCTGGCTCGCTTCATCGACGACTTCCTGGCGCTCGCGCGTGAGCGAGGGCAGCCCACCTGAGTCTTGAGGCACACCACCGCAGCCACTGGCCGTGCCCCCGCGCGGCCCCCGCAGAAAGGTACCGCGTGAAGCGTCTCATCCCCGGAGTCCTCCTCGCCTGCTTCCTGTCCCTTCCCGGCACCGCGCTGGCGCAGCGGGGCCAGGGCTGGTCCATCCTCGCCGCCGACACGCTGGGGCGGGGCAACACCGCCTTCTCGGGGCAGATTGGCTGGCCCGGCCTCACGCTCGGCCTGCTCCACGGAGGCTCGGAGCGCTTCGACATCGGCGGCAAGTTCACCTTCAACTGGGGCCGCGAGGGATGGGTCCGCTACACGGACCCCGGCGTGAAGTTCCAGGCGTGGATGCGGCTGATGCTGGCGCAGACGTCCAACGTGTCGCTGGCAGTCACCTTCCAGCCGGGCCCCTTCTTCTACTTCGAGGACACCGGCGGGCGGGACGACACGGACGTGGGCCTGGCGCTGCCCGTGGGCTTCGTGATTGGCATCCCCGCCGGCAGCGCCGTCATGGTGAACCTGGGGCTGGACCTCCCCTTCCACGTCTACTTCGGGAACAGCGTCGGCCCGGTGTTCCCCATCCTCGTGGGAGGTGGGCTGGAGTACTTCGTGGACCGCAGCCTCGACGTCACCTTCAACGTCCGGCTGGGGCCCTCCCTCATCCCGGACTTCGACGCGACGGAGTTCACCCTGGAGGCACTCTTCGGCGTCGCCTACCGCTTCTAGCGGCAGGCGCGCCGTGAGCGGCGACTACCAGGAGGACGTCTGCTCGGGCAGCTCCACCGTGAAGGTGCTGCCCAGGTTGACGCGGCTCACCACCGTCAGCTTGCCGCCCATGGCCTCCACCAGGGCGCGCGCCACGGTGAGGCCCAGGCCGGCGCCCTTCTCGGGCGCCTTCGTCGTGTAGTAGGGCTCGAACACGGCCCCCACCTCGTCCTCGAAGATGCCGATGCCGGTGTCCTTGACGAACATGCAGGGGCCGAACTCGCCGAAGATGTCCGGCAGCTCCACGCCCACGTGGATGCGGCGCGGACGGTCCTTCACGTCCTCCACCGCGTCCGCCGCGTTGGCCAGCAGCTCCACCAGCACCTGCTCCAGCTGGCGCCGGTTGAAGACCACCGCAATCGGATCTCTCGGCAGCAGCACCTTCACCTCGGCGGAGCCCAGGCGGCCGGCGGCGCGCATCCGCTCCACCACGACGGGCACCACCTCGCGCAGGTCGAAGCGCTGGATGTCCTTGGGGCTGGTGGGGCCCAGCGACAGGAGATGCTGGCCGTGCAGCCGCATCTGCTCGCCCGCCACGCCCAGCTTCTTCAGCTCCGAGACTTCCGGCGGCAGGCCCTGCATGGCCCGCGACTGCACGTGCGCCAGGGCCTGTTGCAGCCCCTCGCCCACTCGGCCCAGGTTCTGCGCCACGTCCGCCGCCAGCGTGCCCAGGCGCGCCAGCCGCTCCATCTCCACCCAGCGCTTGCGCGGGTCGAGCATCGCCTCGGCGCGCATGCCCCCCGCCTCGCGGTGGGCCTTCAGCTCAAGCAAGGTGTGCACCCTGACCTTCAGCTCCAGTGGATCCAACGGCTCGGTGATGAGCAGGTCGTCAACGCCCGCCTCCAGGACCTCGCGGCGCGTCTGCCGGTCCGCGCTGGGGGTGAGCATGAGCACGGGCAGCGCCGGGCCGCCCAGCTCCGCCAGGAGCCGCCGGTAGGTCGCGAGCCCGTCCGTGCCGGGCCGCTCCACGTCCAGGAGCACCAGGTCCGCGGACTGCCGTGACGCCGTGGCGGCGGCGGCTTTCCCGCTGGTGGGCAGCACGTCATAGCCGGCTGGTGCGAGGATGGAGCACAGCCGCTCCATGTCGCTCGACCCGACGTCCACAGCCAGCACCCGAGGCCGGTACGTTGCGGTCATTCCCGTCGTCTCCAGCATCACGCCACCCCACCACAATGGTGACCGGGCCAGCTTCACCCGGGTGTTTCCAGCAGTACCTACGAACCGCATACCGGACTGGATGCGACTTCCCCCCCGGAGCCTGCTTCCAGTCCGGTACGCGGTTCGATACGCAGCAGTCACCATGCGAGGTGCGTGCCGCTCCAGTGACACTGGTTTGTTCGGTGTCTGCTGGAAGTCCGGTTTTTGCGCCCCAGTAACATCAAGGGGTTGCGCTGTCGGCTCCGGTACGGGACCCCCACCCGCCGTGTTGCTCAGCGGACGGCCAGGGGTCACTCATGACCAGGAATCATTAATGACCCGGGTATGGAAAGACCCGGGCCTTGGTGCGAGCCTCAGCGCGACTCCTGCTCATAGGGCACGCCGAGGGCGGCGGGGGCATTGCTGCGCTGCCCCTGGAGGGTGAGGAGGGTGAGGGTGAGCACGTAGGGGAGTGCCTGCAACATGCCCTGAGGTACGACGTCCACCAGCCCGGGGACGCTGGAGGCGAGGCCGATTCTCAGCGCATCACCAAATGCGAAAAAGAGGGCGGCGAGGAAGGCGCCCACGGGCGTCCACCGGCCGAACACCATGGCGGCCAGGGCCATGAAGCCCAGGCCCGCGGGGGTGTGCTGCTCGAAGCGGTTCAGCACGGACGTGGACAGCACGGCGCCGCCCAGGCCCGCCAGCAGCCCGCCTCCCAGCACCGCGCCCCAGCGCAGGCCCGCGACGCTCAGGCCCAGGGTGCCCACCGCGTGGGGCTTGTCGCCCACGGCGCGCAGCCGCAGGCCCAGGGGCGTGCGCGTCAGCAGGAAGTGGAGGGCGAAGGGCAGCAGCAGCGCGAGGTACGTGGGCGCGGAGTGGTTGCCCAGCGCGCCCAGCACGGGCACCGACGCGAGCCCGGGCAAGTCCCAGCGCGACAGCTGCTGGATGGGCGGCGTGCCGTTGGGGCCGAAGTGGGACTCCAGCAGGAAGGTGCCGCCGGCCAGGGCCACCAGGTTGAGGGCGATGCCGGACACCACCTGGTCCGAGCGCCAGCGGATGCTCAGGAAGCCGTGCACCGCGGCCAGCGCCGCGCCGGCGAGCATGCCGGCCACGACGGCCAGGGGCGTGGGCATGACGAGCGCCGCCACCGCCGCGCAGAAGGCCCCCACGCGCATCATGCCCTCCACGCCCACGGACACCACGCCGGCGCGCTCGGAGAGCACCGCGCCCAGGGCGGCGAAGACGAGCGCGGGCATCGCGTCCAGGGTGGAGAAGAGGAGCGAGTGCACGACTTCAAGCACGGGGCACCTCCACCACCGCGGGGGCGGCGGCCGGCGCCGCGGGCTGGCGGCGGCGCAGCATGGCGAGCCACACCATGCGGCCGGCGACGAAGAGCAGCGCGAGGCCCTGGATGAGCTCGGGGAAGCTCTTGTGCACGTCCAGCAGCTGCATGCGCGTGCCGCCCGCGCGCAGCACGCCGAAGAAGAGGGCAGCCAGCGTGGCGCCCAGCGGGTGGTTGTTGCCGATGAGGGCGATGGCGATGCCGTCGAAGCCGTAGGGCGCGCCCAGCGAGCCGGGGTAGCGCCCCTCGGTGCCCAGCACCAGCACCGCGCCCGCGAGCCCGGCCATGGAGCCGGCCAGCGCCATGGCCAGGCCGGTGCGCCGCGCCACCGGCACTCCGGCGGTGCGCGCGGCCTCGGCGCCCAGGCCCACCGCGCGCGTCTCGAAGCCGGAGCGCGTGCGCTCCAGCCAGGCCCACACCGCCACCGCCAGCAGCAGCGCCAGGGGGAAGCCCAGGTTGAGGCGGGAGAGCTCTCCCAGCAGCCGGGGCAGGGTGGCGGTGGCCTGGATTTCGGCGGTGCCGGTGATGGACTGGCCGGCCTCGGCCACGCCACGCAGCGGGCCGATGACGAGCCAGTTGTCCACCAGGCGCAGCGCCACCCAGTTGAGCATGATGGTGGAGATGACCTCGTGCACGCCCCGGTACAGCTTGAGGAGCGCGGCGAGGCCCGCCCAGGCGGCCCCCGCGAGTGCCGCGGCGAGCAGCGCCGCGGGAATATGCAGCACGGCGGGCAGGGCCACGTGGGCGCCCACCACCGCGGCTGCGAGCGCGCCGAGAATCATCTGCCCCTGCGCGCCGATGTTGAAGAGGCCGACCTTGAAGGCCACGGCCACGGACAGGCCGGTGAGGGTGAGCAGCGCGGCCTTCATCGCGGCCTCGCCCAGGGGCCGGGTGAGGACGGTGGCGGCGGCTCCGTCGAGGTAGCCCGGCCAGTTGCCGATGCCCCCCCACAGCATTTGTAGGTACGCGTCGGTTGCGGTGCCGGGCGTCATCGTCAGGGCGATGAGCACCCAGCAGACCGCGAGCGCCAGCAGCACGGAGAGCACCGAGGGAAGGGCCTGTCTCAGGCGCTCATGCATGGCCCGGCTCCGCTCCCAGCATGCGCCGTCCCAGCTCCCGCTCGTCGTACTCGGGCCGGGTGAAGTGGCCCGTCACGCGGCCCTCGAAGAAGACATAGACGCGGTCCGCCAGCGCGAGCACTTCCTCCAGGTCCAGGGAGACCAGCACGGTGCCGGTGCCCTGCGCGCGCGCCTCGCGCAGCTTCGCGTGCACCTGGGCCACCGCGCCGATGTCCAGGCCTCGCGTGGGCTGTACCACCACGAGCAGGCGGGGCCTCGCATCCAGCTCGCGCGCCACCACCACCTTCTGCTGGTTGCCGCCGGACAGCGCGTGCACGGGCAGCGTCGGGTCCGAGGGGCGCACGTCGTAGGCCTCCAGCAGGGCGCGCGTGCGCTCGCGGCGGCCGGCGAAGTCAATCCAGGAGCCCCGGGCGAAGGGCGGCCGCGTGTGCCGGCCCAGGGCCACGTTCTCCTCCACGGTGAGTGCCCGCACCACCGCGCGGCGCAGCCGGTCCTCGGGCACGTGGCCCACGCCGCGCTCGCGCGCCTGGGCCGGGGTGAGGCCCTCGAGCGGACCTCCGAGCAGGGTGCCGCCGCCGGACGTCAGCGGGCGGAGGCCGGTGAGGACCTCGGCCAGCTCTCGCTGCCCGTTGCCGTCCACGCCCGCGATGCCGACGATTTCACCCGCGCGCACGGTGAGGTCCACGCCACGCAGCGCCGGGCGGCCGTTGTCCCCCACGGCCTGGAGCCCTCGCGCTTCCAGGAGCACCTCGCCCGCCGGTGTCGCCGGGGGCTGCGCGGTCGCGAGCGGCGGGGCGTGCTCGCCAGCATCCACCAGGTGCCGGTGGCCCTCGCCGACCATGAGCGTGGCCAGTTGCTCGACGGTGGTCTCCGCGGCGCGCACCTCGGCCACCACCCGGCCCCGGCGCATGACGGCGACCCGGTCGGCCACGCCCAGCACCTCTCTCAGCTTGTGGCTGATGAGCACCACGGTGCGCCCCTGCGCGACGAGGCCGCGCATGACCCGGGCCAGCTCGTCCGCCTCCTGTGGAGTGAGGACGGCGGTGGGCTCGTCGAGCACGAGCACCTGGGCGCCCCGGTGGAGCGCCTTGACGATTTCCACCTTCTGCTGCGAGCCCACGGTGAGGGTGTCCACGCGGGCGCGCGGCTCCAGGTTGAAGCCGAAGCGGGCACAGGTGGCGGCCACCTCGCTGACCGCGCGCTCCATGTCGAACAGGCCGCGGCGCGTGGGCTCGCGGCCGAGCACCACGTTCTCCGCCACCGTCAGCGTGGGCACGAGCATGAAGTGCTGGTGCACCATGCCGATGCCCCGGGCAATCGCGTCGCGCGGGCTCTTGAAGCGCACGGGCTGCCCGCCCACGGACACCTCGCCCACGTCGGGCTGGTAGAGGCCGTAGAGGACGTTCATCAGGCTGGACTTGCCCGCGCCGTTCTCCCCCACCACGGCGAGCAGCTCGCCGGCGCGGATGTCGAGCGACGCGTCCGCCAGCGAGACGCAGGTGCCGAACGCCTTGTGGATGTGACGGAGGGAAATCAGGGCGCGGCAGCCTGGAAGGTGACGAGGTCGGCCGGCACGGCGGGCACCTGGAGCTGCCCGGAGACGATGCGCTGGCGCAGGGCCTCCACCTTCTGGAGCGCCTCCGCCTTGCCCGGGAAGTCCAGCCGCACCTCGGCCATGCCCACGCCGTTCTCCTTGAGGCCGAGCAGCTGCTCACCCGCGGAGAACTTCCCCTCCACCAGGTCCTTCGCCGCCTGGTAGATGGCCAGGTCGGTGTGCTTCATCATCGACGTGAGGATGGCGTCCGGCGCCACGTGCGACTGGTCCGAGTCCACGCCGATGGCGTACACGCTCTTGCCCGCGGCGCGCGCCTCCTGCACCGCCTGGATGACGCCGATGCCGTCCGCGCCCGCGGCGTGGAAGAGGATGTCCGCGCCCTTGGAGATGAGGTCCTGCGCCACCTGCTTGCCGGCGGCCATGTTGTTGAAGCTGCCGGTGTAGACGGCCGTGAGGGACTGGGCGGCCTGGGGGTTGGTCGTCTTCACGCCCGCGCGGTAGCCCACCTCGAAGCGCTGGATGAGGGGCACCTCGATGCCGCCCACGAAGCCCACCTTGTTCGTCTTCGTCACCAGCCCGGCCAGGGCGCCGACGAGGAAGCTGCCCTCCTGCTCCTTGAAGAGGACGGTGCGCACATTGGGGAGCCTCAGCACCTTGCCCTGCGCGTCCAGCACCTGGCTGTCGATGAGCAGGAACTGCGCCTTGGGGTTCTCCTGGGCGGCGCTGCGCACGGCGTTGGCGAGCATGTAGCCATTGCCCACGGTGAGCTGGGCGCCCTGGTCCACGAGGAGCTGGAGGTTGGGGGTGTAGTCCTCCTGGGCCTTGCTCTGGAGCACCATCGGCTTCACCGGCAGGGGCTGGATGGAGGAGGCCATCGAGGCCAGGAAGGGCGGGAGCGACTTGCGGACCTCGTCGGGGGTGGCGTCCACGTACTTGCCCCCCTCGTAGCGCTTGCCGGCGGCGTACAGCTCCAGGCCGCGCAGGGCGGCGTCGTTGAAGGAGTGGTCGCCACGGCCGCCCACGTCGATGACGAGCCCCACGGGGATGGGCTTGTTCGCGGGCTGGGGGGCGGTGGCGCCCGGGGTAGCGGCGGGGGGCGGCTCTTCCTTCTTGGAGCACGCGCACAGGAGGGCGGCGAGGGCGAGGACCTGGAGGCGGAGCATCATGCTGGCTATCTACCAGATGAAGCCCTGCCTTTCCCGGAGTGCATGAGGGGGTGGGTTCCTGGTATGGGCTGGCCCCGTGCAACCCTACGAGCTCATCAAGGCAAAGCGCGATGGCGGCCGGCTGGACCCGGCGGACATTCGTGCGTTCATCCAGGCGTATACGGCGGGGACGGTGGCGGACTACCAGATGGCGGCCATGTGCATGGCCATCTTCTTCAAGGGACTCGACTCCCGGGAGCTGGGGGCCTGGGCCCGCGCCATGCTGGAGTCCGGCGAGGTGCTGGACCTGTCGGACACTCCCGCGGTGAAGGTGGACAAGCACTCGACGGGTGGGGTGGGGGACAAGGTGTCGCTCAGCCTGGCGCCGCTGGCGGCGGCCTGCGGGGTGCCGGTGCCGATGATTTCCGGCCGGGGCCTGGGGCACACGGGCGGGACGCTGGACAAGCTGGAGTCGATTCCGGGCTTCAACGTCAACCTGCCCACGTCCGAGTACCGGCGGCTGGTGCGCGAGGTGGGCTGCTGCCTGATTGGCCAGACGGCGCAGGTGGCTCCGGCGGACAAGAAGCTCTACGCGCTGCGCGACGTGACGGCGACGGTGGACTGCATCCCGCTGATTGCGTCCTCCATCATGAGCAAGAAGCTGGCGGAGGGCATCGACGCGCTGGTGCTGGACGTGAAGGTGGGCAGCGGGGCCTTCATGAAGCGCGACGAGGACGCGCGCACGCTGGCGCGGACGATGATTGGCCTGGGCGCGGAGATGGGGAAGAAGGTGGTGGCCCTGCTCACGGACATGGACCAGCCGCTGGGGCGCAAGGTGGGCAACGCGCTGGAGGTGGAGGAGGCGGTGGACATGCTCCGCGGCGAGGCTCCGGACGACTACACGGAGATTACCTACGCGCTGACGGCGGAGATGCTGGTGCTGGGGAAGAAGGCGGCGACGGTGGAGGAGGCGCGGGAGAAACTGCGCAAGGTGGTGGAGGACGGCAGCGCGGTGCGCAAGCTGAAGGAAATCGTCCAGTCGCAGGGCGGAGACCCGCGCGCGATTGATGACTACTCGCTGCTGCCGCGGGCGCGGTCCACGGTGGACGTGGTGGCGCCGCGCGACGGGTGGGTGACGGCGATTGATACGGAGGGCGTGGGCCTGGCGGGCGTGGCGCTGGGGGCGGGGCGGCAGCGGGTGGACAGCAAGATTGACCCGGCCGTGGGCTTCACGCTGCTGAAGAAGACCGGCGAGCCGGTGAAGCAGGGCGAGCCCGTGGTGCGGGTGCACTACAACGACGCGGGCCCGGTGGAGGACGTGAAGACGCGCCTGCTGGCGGCGTACCGTTTCGGAGACGCGGCGCCTCCGGCCCGGCCGCTGGTGCGGGAGCGGGTGGAGTAGCCGCGCCGGGTGCTCCAGGTACTGGAGCACCTTCCAGCCCGTGGCGTACTGCGCAGCGGGGCTGGTCAGCTGTCCCCCTGGCGCCGCGTCCCTGGCGCGCTGGCACCGACCGGGAGACCGTCATGGGAAGCGAAGCAGACGAGAAGCTGACGTGTCCCCGCTGTGGTGGCCCGCTGGGGGAGGCCACCGTCGAACGGGGGTACTGCTTCGCCCCGTGTCTCTCGTGCGACTACGTCATGGCGGCTCCCTTCACTGCGATGATGCCTCGCGGCGTCGAGTCCGACTGGCGCCTCAGCATCCGCTGGCGGGGCGAGAGCCCGACGCTGAAGGAGGCCGCCCTCCTGCGGCAGGTCCTTCCCCAATTGGCGAAGGACTCCATCCAGGAGGTGCGCGACGCATACAGGAACACCACGGAGTGGACCGGGCGCAACCTCTCGAAGGACACGATGCTCCAACTGCGCGCGGCCGCCGAGGCCCGCGGCTTCCAGGTGGAGTCCGAGCCGGAAGGGAAGAACGTGCCCAGGCTGGAGCTGCCCGCCTGGCCGGGCACCTTCTACGGGGTCCATTTCAGCCCCTCGTTCGACGAGAAGGGTCTCATCGCAGCGACCTTCAGCGAGGCCGGCGACACGGTGACCATCGCCAGCGAGAGGAACGCGACGACCTCGGAGACCGTGGCCATTCCCTCCGAGCGGGGCCTGCGGTTCCTCGACGAACTCGCGGCCCTGGACCCGCTGGGCATCCCTGACGCGCTCGAGCTGGGCGCGGATGGAATCACCCTGGAGTGCCTCATCCGACAGGAGGGCGGCGTCCGGAGGTTCAATGCCTGGAGCCCTGACGCTCAGCACTCCCCCCGGCAGCACGGCTTCGTCCTGGCGCTCTACCGGCTCGCCGCGGACCTGGCCCGCGAGCCCGCCCTGGTGGAGTTCCTGGAGCAGCTCCACGGGTACCTCGGCACCGGGGGGCTCCCCGTGAAGGTGTTCGAGGAGACTCCGCGTCGCATCCGGTTCTTCGGAGGGCTGTCGTCCCCTGACGCCGAGGCGCTGGAGGCTTTCTTCGCCTCGCTTCCTCCCGAGGAGCCCCTCCTGATGGACCTCTCGGGCTTCGAGGGAATGGGCACGCTGCTCCACCCGCTCTTCGCCCGGTTCCACGCGCGCCCTGGGCGCACGGCATGGTGGGTGAACAGGTCCGCCGCCCGTCACCTGACCGCGGCCGGCGTACCGGGCACCTGCCTGCACCCGGACCTGGAGTCGGCGCTGGCGGCCCTGTAGGGCAGCCAGGTCATCCAGCGCTTCACCCGGCCCGAAGAACGCGCCATCTTCCGGGCAGGAGGAACAGGCAGGGGACATGAACCTGGGCGAAGCGCTGTACATCCATCCGGGTGTGAAGGTCCGGCCATGCCAGTGGGGCTATGGCGTCTTCACCGACGAGTTCATCCGGGCCGGAGACCTCATCGAGGAGTGTCACTACCTCAAGGTGCCGCACAAGCTCGCGCGGATACCAGCGCTCGATGACTACGTCTTCCAGATCAAGTGGAGCGAGAAGGAGGAGCCCCGCGAGGGAGACTGGGTCGCCCTCGTGATGGGCTACGGGATGATCTACAACCACGCCCAGGAGCCCAACGCGGCCTACTACCGCGCCGTGGACCGCGACCTCTTCTCCTTCTACGCGCTGCGCGCCATCCACCCCGGCGAGCAGATCTGTATCAGCTACGGCGAGAACTGGTGGAAGTCCCGGGACGGGGACATGCCGGAGTGAAGCTTCGTCGCTCCCGGCTCACTCGGCGGGGCGCTTGAAGCAGACCAGCAGGGCCTTGAACACCTCCTGGTGCTCGGTGACGCTCACCAGCTCCCAGCCCTCCTCGCCCTTCTGGCGAAGGACATTGTTGATCTCATTGCCCACCGCCTGGTGGTCCGAGCAGAACTGCTGCCACTTGCGCACGGTGGTGGGGGCGGGGAACGTCTGTGTCTGCGTTCGCGCGTGGGCCCGCGAGTCGGCATGCATGCCCGCCGCGCAGCCGAGGACGAAGACACCCAGGAGGAGGAGCGTGTTCCGGTTCATCCAGGCTGCATAGCACCGCCCCAACTGTGCCTTCTCCGGTGTAGGCGGGTATGACGCGGGGGCGTGGCCCCGTGATACCCCCGGTGCAGTGGACCCATCAGGGCCCCAAGCACGGGCCCGGTGCATTTCGGGTCCTCTTGTCGGGAAAGGTCCGCGTATGATGCCCCGACGATGCGGTCTGACGAACAGGCGGGGGCCGCGGTGGGGGCTCCCGCGAACGACTTCCAGCACAAGGCCGGTCTCTCCGTCGGCGAGCAGCCGCCGTCTGCCGAGAACCTGTCCAGGAGGGCCGGCCGGATGTCCCGCCAGTCCCCGGGACACATTCTTCCGGCGGTGGCGCGAGCATGAGCGGCAGGGAGGCAACGGCGATGGCCGAGAGGAACGACTCGATGAGCGACAAGGCCGAGGACCGGCGCGACTCTCCCCGGGTGCCCATGCGTTTGAAGGTGCGGCGGGCAGGCAGCTCGGGTGACTTCGACACGCAGGACGGAGACCTGTCACTGGGCGGCTGCGCCTGGCAGGGCACCGGGCTGGAGGCGGGCGCGAAGGTAGAGGTCCGCTTCAAGCTCCCCATCCTTCCCGACGAGGTGGAGGTGGTGGGCGAGGTGCTCCAGGTGACCAACGGCCCCCAGGGGCCGGCCGCGCACGTGCGCTTCATGGAACTACCGGTGGAGGCGGAGCTGGCCATCGCCCGCCACCTGGATGACGTGCTGGCGCAGGGCGGCGGCACCCGCTAGGTCCACTCCGGACCGGCGATTCATGGAGGGCGTCATGGCGGACGAGATTCCCTGGGAGCGCCTGTTCGAGGAGGCCGCGCGGGTGCGCTCGCGCGCGCATGTGCCGTACTCGCACTTCCCCGTGGGCGCCGCCGTCCTCTATGCCGACGGCGCGGTGGTGCCCGGGTGCAACGTGGAGAACGCCACCTACGGCCTCACCGTCTGCGCCGAGCGCAACGCCTTCGCCGCGGGCGTGGCCCAGGGCCATGCGAAGCCCGTCGCCGTGGCCATCGTCGTGGACACGCCCGAGCCGTGCCCTCCGTGTGGCATGTGCCGGCAGGTGATGGCCGAGTTCGGCCCGGCCGACCTGCCCGTGCGCAGCCGCACGCCGAAGGGCGGCGAGGCGCGCTACACCCTGGGCGAGTTGCTGCCGCACGCCTTCACGAAGGACTTCCTCTAGAAAGCGACCCGAGCACCTCGTGGACCTGCTCCTGACTGGCGGCACCGTGGTGACGATGAACCGCGAGCGAGAGGTGCTCGTGGCGGCGGATGTGCTCGTCCAGGACGGGCGCATCGCGAAGGTGGGCCGGGGACTCAAGCCCCGGGGCTCGCGGCGCGTGGTGGACGTGACGGGGAAGGTGGTGCTGCCCGGCCTCATCCACGGCCACGTGCACGCCTGCCAGACGCTGTTCCGCGGCCGCGCGGACGGGCTGGAGCTGCTGGACTGGCTCCGCGAGCGCATCTGGCCCTTCGAGGCCTCGCACGACGCGGCCTCCATGCGCGCGTCGGCGGACCTGACCTTCGCCGAGCTCATCCGCTCGGGCGTCACGGCGGCGCTCGACATGGGCAGCGTGCACCACTACGACGCCGTCTTCGAGTCCGCACGCGACGCCGGCTTCCGGCTGGTGGGTGGCAAGGCGATGATGGACGCGGGCGCGGCCGTGCCCGAAGGGCTGCGCGAGAGCACCACCGAGTCGCTGGCCCACAGCCTGGCGCTGCTGGAGCGCTGGCACGGCCAGCAGGACGGGCGCCTGCGGTACGCCTTCGCCCCGCGCTTCGTCCTCTCCTGCACTCCGGAGCTGCTGCGCGAGGTGGCGAAGCTGGCCCACCAGCACGGCGTGCGCATCCACACCCACGCCAGTGAGAACGCGAAGGAGACGGAGGCCGTGCGCCAGTACACCGGCGGCCAGGACAACGTCGCCTTCTTCCACAAGGTGGGGCTGACCGGGCCGCACGTGACGCTGGCCCACTGCGTGTGGCTGTCCCAGGAGGAGCAGGACATTCTCCGCGAGTCGCGCACGGTGGTGTGCCACTGCCCCGGCTCCAACCTCAAGCTGGCCTCGGGCATCGCCAAGGTGCCGGAGCTGCTGGAGGCCGGGGTGTCGGTGGCGCTCGGCTCGGACGGCGCGCCCTGCAACAACACGCTCGACATCTTCCACGAGATGCGGCTCGCGGCCGTGCTGCACAACCCCCGCGTCGGGCCTCGCGCCATGACGCCCATGCGCGTGTTGGAGATGGCCACGCTGCATGGCGCCCGGGCGCTCGGGCTGGAGGACGAGGTGGGCTCGCTCGAGCCGGGCAAGCGCGCCGACCTCACCGTGGTGGACGTGAGCGGCCTGCACGCGGCCCCCGCGGCCGAGGACGTGCTGGCCCCGCTGGTCCACTCCGCGCGCGCCAGCGACGTGACGCACGTCTTCATCGACGGCAAGCCCGTGCTCCGGGACGGCGTGCTCACCACGCTGGACGCGCCGGCGGTGCTCGCCAGCGCCAGCGCCAACGTGGAGCGCATCCTCCGCCGTCGCCGCAAGCGCGCGCGCGGCTGAGGCTCAGCCCGGCAGCCGCACCACGAAGGACGTGGACCAGCCGGGCGTGTCCTCCACCTCCAGCCGCCCGCCGTGGGCCTCGGTGGCCAGGCGGCAGAAGTACAGCCCCAGGCCGTAGCCCCGGCGGCTGTCCTTCTCCGCCTCGCCCTGCACGTACTTGTCGAAGATGCGGGCGCGCGTCTCCGGGGGAATGGGCGGCCCGTCGTTGCGCACGGCCAGCCAGTGGTACCCCGAGTCCATGCCCGCCTCCAGCCGCACCCGGCCACCCGTGGGGGCGTACCGGAGCGCATTGGAGGCCAGGTTCTCCACCACGCGCACCATCAGCTCCGAGTCGCCCATCACCTCCAGCTCCTCGGGCGCCACCACGTCCAGCGTCAGCCGCCGGGCCCGGGCCACGCCGTCCAGGGAGCGGCGCACCTCGTCCAGCAGGATGGCGGCGGGGAAGACCACCTTGCGGGGCTCCAGCCGGCCCTGCTCCAGGCGGGGCACGTCCATCAGGTCGGAAATCATCCTGTCCAGCCGCGCCGTGACGGCGAGCCCCGTGCGCACCGATTCGTTGAGTGGACTCTTGCCCGGCGGCACCTCCTGCTCCATCCACGACAGCGTCATCGTCAGGGCGGACAGGGGGGAGCGCAGGTCGTGCACCAGGAACTGGGTGAGCAGCTCCTTGTCCCGCTGCAGGGCGTGGAGCTGGTCGTTCCTCGCCTGGGCGTCGCCCAGCATGCGTTCGATGGTGCGCCGGGCCTCCTCCACCTCCTGGAAGCGCCGCGCCTCCAGCGCCCGGTCCACCTCCGCGTGGGAGAGGGCCACCGCGAGCTGCCGCAGCCGCCCGGTGCCGTAGTGGCTCACCGCCGCCACCAACAGCAGCGCCACCACCGCGACGGCCACCGCGCCCCAGCTCACGCCCGCCTCGCGCATCAGCGCGCCCTGGGCCACGGCGGACAGCAGCGCCGTCCCGTACACCACGCTCCGCCGCAGCGTCAGCCCGCTCAGCGCCACCACCAGCGCGAACAGCCCCAGGCTGAAGCCCGCCACCCCGGACGGGAAGCGCGACAGGGGCATGGCCACATGCTGGAGCCAGTACACCAGCCCCACGTCCACCGGCGCCTGCACCACCCCCAGCCACCGCGCCACCGGCCGCCGCCGCAGCGCGAACAGCGTCGCCGCCACGCCCACGTAGGGCGCCAGGATGGGGGGATAGGACGCCCAGTCCTCGCCTCCCGTCAGCCACAGGCCGGTGCTGATGGCCAGGAAGACGGCCGCGCCCACCAGCCTGACGGCCGCGCCCGCGCCGAGCACGCTCCGCCGCTGGGCGTCCACCGCCCGCGTCAGCGCGTCATCGAAGGGCATGGCGGGGGTAGATATCGACACTCAGGGGTAGGTTTTCCCCGCTTCCTCCCCGTCGGGCAAGCTTCAAGCTCCAGACCCTCCGGGAAGGCGGTCGAGCGCCGGTGCTCGGGAGGGCTGGTGGCCTCGGGACCAGCCGTCCGGGCGGGACTTTTGCGTCGGGAGCAATGACCTTAGGTAGGAGCGCGTAGCTGTTGTCAGACTGATGGGACTGTGGCTGCCTGCTCACCCGGGTATCGTGTAAGGTGGCTGCACGTAGGGCTGGATGGAGGTAGACCGCCGACATGTGGGAAAGATTCAAGAGGGCAATGCGTAGCTTCGCCGGCTTCTTCGTCTCCTCCATCGAGGATCCGGAGCTCATTCTCGAGCAGAACGTCCGAGACCTGAACGACCAGGTCCCGAAGATGAACGAGTCCATCGCCATGGTCCGGGCGAACGTGACGCTCCTGGAGAAGGAGAACGCCAAATACACGGAGGACGTGCGCTCGCTGACGGCCAAGGTGAAGGCCGCCATCCAGGCGGGGCGTGACGACCTGGCCGCGCAGTACGCCGGCAAGCTGCAGGTTGAAAAGGACGCGCTGGGCCGCAACGAGCAGCAGCTGGCCACGGCCCGCCTGGCCTACGAGAAGGCCCTGACGGTGAAGAAGGCGTTCATGCGCGAGAAGGAGCGCAAGACGCAGGAGGCCATGAACGCCATCCGCGAGGCGCGCCGCGCCAAGTGGCAGGCCAAGGTCGCCGACACCATGGAGTCCTTCACCGTCGCCGGCATCGACTCGACGCACGACGAGATGCTGCGCAAGGTGCAGGAGAAGTCCGCCGTCAACGAGGCCCGGATGCAGATGGCCCTCGAGGGCGTGGACCACATGGCGGTCAACATCGAGGAGGAGGCCGAGAAGATCCAGGCCAACGAGCTCGTGAAGCAGATGAAGATGGAGATGGGCCTCATGGACAGCCCGGCGCCCGTGTCTGACGTGGGCGGCGGCACCGAGAAGACCATCGGCAAGAAGGTGGGAGTGGAGTAGCCCACCCGTGAGGGGAAGAGGCCAACGGAACTCGGGATGAAGCTCCACCGCGGGCCAGGCCTCTTCCTCTTCCTCCTGCTCTGCGCGCTGGGCGCGGGCTACGCGCTCGCGTCGCGCCTGGGCTACCTGGACCGGCTCCAGGAGCGTTTCTTCCCCGCCGCCCGTGAAGCGGTGCGGCTGTCGCCCGGTGACTTCCCCGCCGGGGTGGCCGCTCCGGTGGCGGACGTGGCCTCCGTGCCGCTGCGGCCGGTGGTCATCGGCTTCACCGCGCGCGGCTCGGCGGCGGCGCTGCTGGTGGCCACGGGCGGCGCGACGACGCTGGACAACCCGGTGCCTCCGCCGGGCGCCGCGCAGGGCTTCCTGAAGACGGCCTATGCGCTGGACGCGCGGGCGGTGCTCTTCGCCCGCGAGGAGGAGCTGCGGCAGGCGCTGGCCATTGGCGCGGAGAATGGCGGCGTGGACATGGCCGCCCTGTCCGTGGACCGGCTGGCGGCGTGGGCTCCGGCGCTGCGGGATGCGGCGCCGCGCACGCTGCTGCTCGTGGGGCGCAGCCGGGGCCAGGAGGCGCTGGCGGCGGTGGGCGTGTCGGACCTCACCGCGCTGCGGGGCAAGCGGGTGGGCGTGTACCCGTTCAGCTCCTCGCACTACTTCGCGCTGTGGGTGTTGGCGCGCGCGGGGCTGCGGACGACGGACGTGCGCTGGGTGGACCTGCCCTCCACGCTGGACGCGGGCCGCGCGCTGCGCGAGGGCCGGACGGACGCGGTGGTGGGGCTGTGGGGCGACGTGGAACTGGCGGCGCGGGACAGGGGCGGAGCGGTGCTGGCCACGACGGCGGACGCGCCGCACCTCATCGCCACGGTGCTGGTGGCACGCGGGGACTTCGCGGCGCGCTACCCGGACGCGGTGCGCCGGGTGCTGCGGGGACTGTTGGATGCGGGGCAGAGCGTGCTGAAGGACCCCACGGCGGGCGCACGGATGCTGGGCGAGGTGGCGCCGTACCTGGGAGACCCGATTGAGGCCATCCGCAGCGCGCCGCCGGCGACACTTGCGGACAATCGGGCCTTTTTCGGCCTTTCAGGCGAGGCGCCGGTCACCTATGACGAGCTCTTCCAGAGCGCAGCGGCGCTCTTCCAGAAGCTCAAGCAGGGGCCACGCGTGCCTCCCGCGGAGGACACGCGAGACTTGGGCGCGTTGAAGTATGTGTCGGAGGCGCGAGGCCCCTGAGAGCCGAGCCCCGGGACGCGGGGACGGGGAGGACGGACGTGGCGAAGTCGCCGAACTACATCAAGGCCGCATTCCTGATGCCCGCCAACCTGGTGGGGCTGGGCACGGCGGCGGCCTCGGCGGCGATGACGGGCGAGCCGCTGCCGGCGCTGGTTGCGCTCGGACTGGAAGGGCTCTACCTGGGCGTCGTCTCGTCCATGAAGCGCTTCCAGCGGGCGGTGCGGGCGCAGACGCCCAATGACCCGGAGGCGGCCCGCAAGGCGGTGGACGCGCTCCAGGCGGACCTGGCGCCGTCGCAGCGCGAGCACTACCAGCAGCTCCTGGGGCTGAAGGAGAAGATTCTCGCCAACTACCGGAAGCTGCCGGGCGGCAAGGTGCTGGAGTCGGACAGCGAGCCCCGGCTGGACGCGCTGCTCACCAACTTCCTGCGGCTCATCTCCACGCTGAACCAGTACCGCGCCTACCTCAACAGCTCGGACCGCGAGCACCTGGAGCGCGAGGTGCGGGAGCTGGAGGAGGACGTGGCGCGGGAGGCGAACCCCCGGTTGAAGGACGTGAAGCAGAACCGGGTGGACATCCTCCGCAAGCGCCTGGCGCGCTTCGAGCAGGCCGGCGAGAGCCGCGAGGTGGTGAGCCACCAGCTCGCGGGGATTGAAGACCTGATGCGCCTGACGCACGAGCAGTCGATTGCGATTCGGGACCCGGAGAGCGTCAACCGCCAGCTCACCGTGCTGAGCGCCGAGGCCGAGGCCACCGAGGAGTCCGTGCGGCAGATGGAGCAGTTCCTGGAGTTCTCCGAGGAGACGCGCGGCCCGCTGCCGCATGGCACGCGCGTGCGGTAGTCGGCACCCGGCTCAGTACACCGTGCCCTGCCAGGGGAACAGGTACGTGAGGGGGAGGTTCACCCGGGCCGCCCAGGCGGACTCGGTGTGCCCCGCGCCCTGGGCCACGTAGTAGTAGAGGTCCGCGCCCTGCACGTGGCCGTCCGCCGCCAGCGCGTTGCGCATGCGAGTCGTCTCCGTCAGCCCGTCACTCTGCGTGCCCGCGTCCAGGTAGAAGCGCAGGGGCAGCTTCACCGTGGACTGCTCCACCGCGAGCGTCATCGCCTGGTTGTTCCACCAGAACGAGCTGGACAGCCCCGCCACCTTCGAGAAGACATCCGGCCGCCGCCGGCCGATGTGGAAGGACACCAGCCCTCCCAGCGACGAGCCCATCAGCGCGGTGTCCGCCTTGCCCGTCCGCGTGCGCAGGTTCGCGTCGACGAAGGGCTTCACGCTCTCCACCAGGAAGCGCTCGTACAGGTCCGCGCCGCCTCCGCCGTAGGAGGCATCACAGCAGGGCGTGTACTCGTAGATGCGGTTGGCGCCCGCGTGGTCGATGCCCACGACGATGACCTCGTCCATCTGCCCCGAGCCGATGAGGGAGTTGATTGTCTCGTCCACGCGCCACTCCACGCCGTACGACGCGGTGGCCGCGTCGAAGAGGTTCTGCCCGTCGTGCATGTAGAGCACCGGGTAGCGCTTGAGCGGGTTCTCCGCGTAGCTGGGCGGCAGGTAGAAGCGCAGCGTCCGCGTGTTGCCGAGCTGCGGAGACCAGAAGTTGTCGAACTGCTGCCGGGTGCCCGTGGCCGGGCCGAAGAACGGATACACATTCACCGTGGTGCCCGCGCGCACGCGGTAGTTGGCTCCGGTGGACCAGCGCGTGTCGTTGATGAGCGGCTTGAGGTCCACGTCGCCCACGCTGTCCGGCCACGAGTACGTCCACACGTTGCCCTGGGTCCACGTCGCGTTCTGCCCCGACGTCCAGGACAGCGGCGCCGCGCTGCCGCGCAGGGTGATGCGGTTTCCATAGCCCACGTCGAAGTGGACTCGGACGGTGGTGGCTCCGGCCGTGGTGCTCAGCAGCAGCGCGAGCAGCAGGCCCGGCACGAGCGCCGGGCGGGGGGATGACAGGTGCATGCGGTGTCCTTCCTGGAGGCGTCGTCCCCGAAGCGCGTGGGCCTGGTGGGGCCCGGCTCGAGGGAGGTGACGCCGGGGAGTGTGGGGGCCGGAGTCCCGGCCCGCTTCGATGAGGCCCGGTCAGGCTTCCAGGAAGGCAGGGGAGCGCTCAAGAGAGTCGCCGCCCACCCCAGTCCCGCCGCGTTGGCGGCGAACAGGGGCGGCTCCACCGGTCCGACCTCCCAGGGCGGCTCCGCTCGCGGGTGCCCCGGACGGAGGGCCTCCCGCGCGGCCTCACGCTCCGTGTGGCTCCGGACCCGGACGTTGCCTGTCCGTCATCCCGGCAGCTCCCCCGAGTCCGGGCCCACATGGGCTCCACGAATAAATTGACTCTCCGGCCCAGCCGTCCTGTTCTGCCGTCATGTTCCGCCGAGCCTGGCTTCCGACCCTTCTCCTCGTGCTCGCCGTCGCGGGCTGCTCCCGCTGTGGCAAGGAGGCCGGCCCCGCTGGCTCGAGCGCCGCGGCAGGGCCCGCCCGCTACCTCCCGCGCGATGCGCAGGCCGCCGTGGTCATCAACGACCTGGGCGCGCTCGGAGAGAAGCTGGCCCGGTTCCAGAACCTCAAGGTCGCCTCCTTCGCCGCGCAGCTCCAGAACTTCTCCTCCGCCGAGGGCTATGTCTCCGCGGTGATGCGGCAGGTGGGCGTGGACCTGCGCAGCCGCCAGGCGCTGGAGGCCGCCGGCATCGCTCCCGAGCGCGGCGCCGCCGCGGCCTTCCTCGGAGGCAACCGGGCCGTCTCCATCGTCGGCACCAAGGACGCCGACAAGCTGAAGGAGACCTTCGGCAACTTCGCGCGCAGCCGCCTGGGCGCCTCGGAGCAGAAGGAAGCGTCCGTGGACGGGGGCAAGCTCGTCACCTTCAGCCGCCCCGGCTCCACCGAGCCCGCCCTGGGCCTCCTCTTCCTGAAGGGCACCGACTACGCCCTGCTGGGGGCGGGCGCCTCGGTGGCCACGCTCGGCACACTGGCCACGCTGCCCCAGGAGAAGTCGCTCGCGAGCGAGCCCGTGCTGGCCGCGTCGCTCCAGCGGCTCCCCAAGGAGCGCGACTTCCACGTGTGGCTCCCCGGCGGCACCGGCTTCCTTGTCCCGGCGGGCACCGTCCAGGGCATCACCTTCACGGGCCGCATCGAGGAGCGCGCGGTGACGGTGCACGCGGACGCGCCCTGGCCGGACACCCAGGCGTCGCTTGCGGCGCTGGACCCGATGAAGGATGTCGCGGACCTGTCGGGCGCGCTGCCGGCGGACAGCTTCCTGGTGGCGCGCTTCCGGGGGGACCCGTCGCACCTCGACGGTGCGTGGCCGTACCTCCTGGGCGGCTACCTCACCCGCGCCGTGCAGAAGAGTGGCCTCGACATGAAGGGCGAGGTGCTCGACAACTTCAAGCCCGGCATCGTGCTGGGCATGTCGCTGTCGCCCACCGTGAATCTCGGCGCCGGCATGCCCTCGCTGGACTTGCGCCGCACCAACCCGTTCCGCTTCGTGCACCTCGTCGCGCTGGCGGACACCGAGGACGCCGCCAAGACGCAGGCCACGCTGGAGAAGCTGCCGGCCATGGCCGAGGACTTCGGCGCCAAGGTGGAGCCTTCGGACCTGAAGGGCCAGAAGGTCTACCTCACGTCCTACCGTGCCGGAGAGGGCGCCCACTTCGCCCTCGCTCCCAATGGACGGCTGGTGGTCGCCGCCCCGCGCGCCCGGCTGGAGGCCACGCTGGCCTCGCTCGCGAAGCCGTCCGGCGAGGGCCCGGTGGCCGCGGACCTGAAGGACGCCGGCAAGGACGCCGCCTTCGTCGCGGTGCTGGACTTGAAGCGCCTGTCGGACGCGGTGAAGAACCTGCCCTCCGAGGCGTGGGGCATCGGCGGCTTCGCAATCAAGGCCACCACCGTCCGCTGGCTGGAGGCCACCGACGACCTGCGCGCGGTGACGCTGGCCGTGTCGCGCAAGGAGAAGGCCCTGCAGGCGGAGCTGTCCCTGCGCCTCACGCCGGCCCCGCCGGCCTCCACCACCACCCAGCCGGCCACTCCGTGATTCGCGCTCGCGACATCGTCAAGGAGTACGTGGATGGGGACGGCACGAAGGTGCGTGTCCTCGACGGCATGTCCCTGGACGTGGACGACGGGGACTTCGTCGCGGTGGTGGGCCCGTCCGGCAGCGGCAAGTCCACGCTGCTGCACCTGCTGGGTGGCCTGGACGTGCACTACCAGGGCGAGGTGGAGGTGGGTGGCGTCAAGCTGCGCGGCCTGAACGACCAGGCCCTGGCGCGCTTCCGCAACACCCACGTGGGCTTCGTCTTCCAGTCCTTCCACCTCATCCCCAACCTCTCCGCGCTGGAGAACGTGCTGCTGCCTTCGCACTTCGGCGCGCCGCACGCGGATGCCCGCAAGCGCGCCGAGGCCATGCTGGAGCGCGTGGGCCTGGGCTCGAAGAAGGACCGCGCGCCCATCCGTCTCTCCGGCGGCGAGCGGCAGCGCGTGGCCATCGCCCGAGCCCTCTTTGGAGGCCCCAAGCTGCTCCTCTGCGACGAGCCCACGGGCAACCTGGACTCGGCCACCGGCGCAGGCGTCATCCAGCTCTTCCAGGAGCTGCACCGCGAGGGCCTCACCGTGCTGGCCGTCACCCACGAGGAGCGCATGAGCGCCGCGGCCCGCCGCGTGCTGCGGCTCAAGGAAGGGCGCCTCGTCGAGGAGCGCGCCGACCTGCACCTGGCCACCCGAGGTGCCCCGTGAGGCTGGACGCACTGTCCCGGCTCGTCCGACTGAGCCTCGCCCGCGAGCGCAAGGGCGCCATGTTCTCCGCCTTCGGCGTGGCCATGGGCGTGGGCGCGCTCGTCTTCTTCCTGGGCCTGGGCCTGGGGGTGGGGCGCGTCATCCGCGAGAAGATCTTCCCCACCGACGCGCGGCTGGTGGACGTGGTGCCCTCGGCGGTGTCGCTGGGCTCGCTGCTGGGTGGCGGCAAGCTGGACGCGGCCACCGTGGAGCGCCTGCGCGCGCTGGACGGCGTGGAGGACGCGTACCGGAAGATGAACGTGCGCGTGCCCGCGGTGACGCGCTACGACGGCGTCTTCTTCGGCACGAAGCTGCGCATGGGCATGGAAGTGCTCGCCGTGGGCGTGGAGCCCGGCCTGGTGAAGGGCGACGTGCAGCTCGGCGAGTTCAAGGACCCGGGCGAGGGCCAGCCCATCCCCGCGCTCGTCTCCACGCGGCTGCTGGAGCTGTACAACAAGACGTTCGCCCCGGCCCGCAAGCTGCCGCAGCTGTCGGCCAACATGATTGTCGGCTTCGGCTTCCCGGTGGAGTTCAACCGCTCCTACGTGGCCGCCGCGGTGCAGGGGCCCACCCGCTCCGCGACGACGCAGGTGGTGGGCGCGTCGGACCGGGCCATGCTCGCCGGCCTCACCATTCCGCTGGAGACGGCGGTGCGCATCAACCGCGAGGCCGGCGTGGACGCGGACAGCTTCTCCGGCGTCACCCTGGTGGCGAAGGACCCGTCGCGGGTGCCCGGCATCGTGGACGCGGTGAAGGGCATGGGGCTGGAAATCGACGACCAGGAGCGCCGCATGGCGGAGAACACGGGCGCGGCCGTTGCCCTCGTCACCTCCGCGCTGGCGCTGCTGTCCATCCTCATCTGCGTGCTGGCCGCCGTGAATATCGCCCATGCGCTGTCGGCCTCCGTCCGTGCGCGCGCGAAGGAGATTGGCGTCATGCAGGCGGTGGGGGCCTCGCGCTCGGACGTGCGTGGCATCGTCCTGGCCGAGGCCGCCGTGGTGGGCCTCGCCGGGGGCGTCGCCGGCACCGCGCTCGCGCTGCTGCTGGCCTTCGCGGTGAACCGGCTGGCCACGGGCTACCTGCCCAACTTCCCGTTCAAGCCCGACAGCTTCTTCTCCTTCCCCTGGCCGGTGGTGCTGGGCGGCGTGGTGCTGGGCCTCGTCGCCGCGCTCGCCGGCGCCTACTTCCCCGCCCGCCGCGCGGCCGCGACCGACCCGGCGCGCACGCTCGCCGGATGACACTCCCCTCGAAAAAGACCCTGCTGGCCAACCTGCTGAGCCTGGCCGCCATCGCCTGGATCTACGGCGGCGACCTGTCCGATGCCGTACGGGCGCGGAGCGCGGAGGTGGCCGCCTTCACCACGCTGCCCTCGCCGGTGGGGCCGGCGGTGGTGCTCGCCCTGGCCCTGCTGGCCACGCTGGTCGTCATCGGCGGCCTGACCCGGGGGAAGGAGGAGGGCTTCAAGGGGTACCGGCTGCTGCCCATCGTCCTGGTGGGCTCGCTCTTCGCGGACCTCGTCCTGGCGGAGAGCCGCGTGCCGCTGTCCTCCCTGGACATCGCCTCCATGTCCCTCCAGAGCTTTCACAGGCAGGCCCAGGAGCTGACCTCCGAGCAGGCCGTGCCGGACGACCCCCGGGTGCTCCAGCCGCTGCTGGAGCAGCTCGGCAGGCCGCCCTACCTCGTCCGGGGGGAGCCGGTGGCGGCGTACACGCTCCAGGTGCGCAAGGACTGCGAGGGCCCCGTGCGGGAGGCCCCCGGTGTCCTCCCGGGGACATTGCTGTATTGCGTCGCCCCGGAGCGGCGGGGCGCCTGGGTGACGCTGGTGGGGCTGCCGGCGGAGCAGCGCTTCGGCGTGCCCGCGGTGGTGTCCTCCGGGGGCGAGACGCGCTTCATGCTGGTGCGGCCGATACCCCCCGACGAGGAGGGTGCCGCGGCCTTTCGTGACGAGGAAGTGGCCAGAGAGGCCCCGGCCGCCGACGCGGGCACCTCCAGCGTCCGGCCCTGAGCCGAAGCGGCCTTTCAGAAGGGCGGAGGCCCGCCTGCTTGCTGAGGTAGGATGGGCCTTGCTGTGGTTGACCCTGTGGAGCGGCGATCGCTAGGCTCCCCTGCGAACGGACCCTCCCCCACGTGACGACCTCTCAACCGAAGCGGCAGCCCATCCCGTTTGGGAAGTACCTCCTTCTGGACCGCATCAACATCGGCGGCATGGCGGAGGTGTGGCGCGGGAAGCAGTTCGGCGCGAGCGGCTTCGAGCGGCTCGTGGCCATCAAGCGCATCCTCCCCAACATTGCGGAGGATGAAGAGTTCATCTCGATGTTCATCGACGAGGCGAAGATCAGCGTCCAGCTGACCCACGCCAACGTTGCGAGCATCTACGAGCTGGGCCACATCTCCAGCAGCTACTTCATCTCGATGGAGTACATCCCCGGCAAGGACATGCGGGCCATCTTCGACCGCTGTCGGAAGAAGGGTGAGCCCGCGCCGGTGCCGCTGGTGGCCTTCTGCGTGTCCAAGATGTGCGAGGGCCTGGACTACGCCCACCGGAAGAAGGACGGGATGGGGCGGGAAATGGGCATCGTCCACCGCGACATCTCGCCGCAGAACATCCTCATCTCCTACGAGGGGGAGGTGAAGGTCATCGACTTCGGCATCGCCAAGGCGGCCGGCAAGGCCACCAAGACGCAGGCCGGCATCCTCAAGGGCAAGTTCGGCTACATGAGCCCGGAGCAGATCCGCGGCCTGCCGCTGGACCGGCGCTCGGACGTGTTCGCCATTGGCGTGTGCCTCTACGAGATGCTGACCGGTGAGCGCCTCTTCGTGGGCGACAGCGACTTCAGCGTCCTGGAGAAGGTGCGCAAGGCCGAGGTGCCGCCGCCCTCCACGTACAACCGCCGCATCCCCGAGGCGCTGGAGAAGATCGTCCTCCGCGCGCTCGCGAAGGACGTGGACGAGCGCTACCAGTACGCCAGCGAGCTGGGCGACGACCTGCAGCGCTTCCTCATCACCAGCGAGACCATCTTCGGCCGCAAGGACCTCATGCAGTACATGAAGTCCACGTTCGCCGAAGAGGTGGAGCGCGAGAAGCAGCGCCTCATCGACTACTCGGAAATCAAGCCGCCGGACGGGATGCTGGCCGCGCTGGAAGCGGCGTCGTTCAACAGCATGCCGGGCCAGCCCTCGGCCCCGCCGCAGGCGCCCGTGCCGGTGCCGGTGGTTCAGCCGGTGGCCCCGCAGCCGCCCCGCGCGACGGCCACCATGGGGACGGTGAGCCCCAGTGTGAGCAGCCCGCTGGGCGCCGGGGCCCGCCGCTCGCCCACGCTGGCCGCGCTGCCCAAGCTGACGGTTGCCCAGGCCGCGCCCGCCGCCAAGGAAGAAGAGCACCTGGCCACGCAGCTGGTGTCCAGCGACCACGTCTTCGACGACAGCCCGGAGCCCACCACGCAGCCGGGCGCCGCCGTCGGCCGCGCCGTCACGCCGCTGGAGTCGCGTGCCGTGCAGCCCGCCCACGAGGACGAGCCCACCACTGGCAAGACGGCGGTCCTCTCGTCTCCGCCCACCGGGCTGCCACCGTCGGCGCCGCGCCTGTCCCAGTCGAGCATGCCGGCGACGATGCCGCCCCCGCCCGTCGCGCCGCCGCGCCCGTCGATGAGCGTGCCCACGCTGTCGCCCACGGACGCGGCGCCTCCGCCCACGCTGCGCCCCTCTCGTGGCAACGAGCTGCCGCCGCGCCTCGGCAGGGACCTGCCGCCGGACGTGTCCCAGGGGATTCCGCGCTCGGCGCTGCCGCCGGACGTGTCCCAGGGCATTCCTCGCTCCGCGCTGCCGCCCTCGGTCAACCAGGGCGCTGGCGCCCGCGGCCTGCAGCACGACGAGGACGAGGACGAGCAGGAGCGGCCGACGGCCGCCGTCCCCGCGCTCGCGCTCGCGGGACGGGGCCTGGACAAGCGGGTGGTGCTCTTCGGCGGGCTGGGCGTGTTGGCGCTGGTCGTGCTGGCCCTGCTCGGCTGGGCGCTCTCGGGCCCGGGCACCGGCTATGTGCTGGTGGACCTGCAGCGCGTGCCGGAAGGCGCCCAGGACAAGGTCCAGGTGATGCTGGACATGCAGCAGGTCCCCATCGAGAAGGGCAGCACCACGCTGCTGCGCGAGGTGCCCGCCGGCCGGGTCATGGTCGTGGTGAGCGCGGTGGGCTACAAGCCCTTCACCACCACGGTGGATGTCACCAAGGGCAAGGACGTCACCAACGTGCAGGCGGTGCTGGAGAGCCTGACGCCTTCGGCGACCCTGATGCTCGTCACCCAGCCGGACGACGCCCAGGTGAAGGTCGACGGCAAGGTGGTGCGCACCCAGGGCAAGACGGACGCCTTCCTCAACGACGTGCCCGTGTCCGGGGATGCGTGGATGGTGGAGGTGAGCGCTCCGGGCTTCAAGCCCCAGTCCAAGCAGGTGGCGGTGTCCGGCGGAGGCCGGGCGCAGGCGACCATCAAGCTGGAGCCCCTGGTGACGAAGGTGGCCGTCAAGGTCGAGTCCAAGCCGGCCGGCGCCACCATCTTCGTGGACGGCAAGGACCTGGGGGCCACCACCCCGGCGACCGTGCAGGTGCCCGCCAGCTCCAGGCAGTTCCTGCTGAAGCTGAAGTGCCACGACGCGGCCGAGGTGGACGTGCCAGACTCGAAGGACGGGCAGGAACTGGCCATCGCGCCGGTTTCCCTCAAGCGGCAGCGCGGCTGCCGTTAGCCCCATGCCCGCTCCCCTCGGGAGCGGGCGGGTCAGCTCCCCGTCCGGCGGAGCGACCAGCTCCCCATCCGGTGGAGCGAGAGGAGGCGTGTGGCTGTGAGCAAGGTGCGCAAGGTCAACAAGGCGGATCCGTTGGCGGACCTGCCCCGCTGGGCGCAGCAGCTGGCCCGCAAGTACTACACGAAGACGGTCAGCACCTTCCTGCTCTACGGAGCGGTGAGGGATTTGCAGCCCCTGCAGATGGAGGACGGCAGCCGTGGCTTCGGCACGCTGCGCACGTTCCTCTCCGAGGAGCTCTTCGGCGGCCGGGACCACGTCCTCTTCTATGACCGCTCGTCCGGCATCCGTTCCGGCACCCCGGAGACGCAGAAGGACCTGATGCGGACGATGTCCGGCTACGACGCCATGTACGGCACGGACTACGCCAAGGTCATGCCGAGGGACCCGGGCCGGGCGCTCCAGATTCTGGAGAACTTCCTGCGCATGCGCGTGAGCGAGGGCCGCTCGCTGGCGCTCATCATCGACTTCGCGGAGACGCTGGTGCCGGGCGGGGAGATTTCCCACCTGTCCACCGAGGACCGCTTCGTGCTGGCCACGCTGGACAAGTGGGCGCATGACCCGCAGTTCCTCGCGGGCGACGTGTCCGTCGTCCTGCTGGCGGAGAACCTCGCGGACATCTCCCCGCGCATCAGCCGCAACCCCTACGCGGCGCCCATCGAGCTGCCCCTCCCCGACGAGGAGGAGCGGCTGGAGTACGTGCGCTACAAGCTGGAGGGCAAGCGGCTGCAGTCGCTGTCGGACGTGCCGCTGGCGGGCCTGGCGAAGATGACGGCGGGTCTGTCCCGCATCAACCTGGACCGCGTCCTCACCGAAGCGCTCGAGCGCGAGATGCGGATTACGCCCGAGCTCCTCAAGGAGAAGAAGAAGGAGATCATCCAGGCGGAGTGCCACGGCTTGCTGGAGTTCATCGAGCCCACGCACAACCTGGACGCGGTGGCCGGGCACACCAAGGCCAAGCAGATGCTGCGGCAGGCCGCCAGCGCCCTGAAGAAGGGGCGCCTGGAGGTCATGCCCATGGGCTACCTGCTCACCGGACCGGTGGGCACGGGCAAGACGTTCATGGTGAGCTGCTTCGCCGGGGAGATTGGCATCCCCGTGGTGAAGTTCCTCAACTTCCGCAGCCAGTGGCAGGGCGTCACCGAGTCCAACCTGGAGAAGATCTTCAACCTGCTCAAGGCCCTGTGGCCGGTGGCGGTGATGATCGACGAGGCGGACACCTTCCTCGGCAACCGCGACTCCGGCGGCGACTCGGGGACGAGCAGCCGCGTGTTCGGCTCCATCGCCTCCTTCATGGGCAACACGCAGTACCGCGGCAAGATTGTCTGGTTCCTGATGACGGCGCGCCCGGACCTGCTGCCCATCGACCTCAAGCGCCAGGGCCGCGCGGAGGAGCACATCGCGCTCTTCTACCCGCAGACGGACGCGGAGCGGGACGAGCTCTTCAAGGTCATGTCCAAGAAGACAGGCGTGTCGGTGGAGGGCGTGGACTCCTTCGCCGCGCTGATTCCGGAGGGCATCCGTGCCTTCAGCGGCGCGGACATCGAGGCCGTCATGGTGCGCTCGAAGTTCCGCGCGCTGGCCGAGGACCGGGAGAAGGTGACGAAGGAGGACGTGGCGGCAGTGCTGGCGGACTTCGTGCCCCCCAGCTACCCGCTCGAAATCGAGCTGCAGAACCTGGCCGCGGTGCAGGAGTGCACCAGCCGGGAGTTGCTGCCCGAGACCTTCCGCTCCATGGACCGCGATTTCATCACCCAGCGCGTGCGTGAGCTGAAGGCGCTGCTCGAGTCGTAGCCGTCCCCGTCAGGACACCGGCACCGGGACTCCCAGGTGCGGGTCGTCCACGTGCTCCACGATGGCCACGCGGTCCCCCGCGGAGAGCGCGTCGTGGAGCACGAGCACCGCCTCGTTCGAGTGACGGATGCAGCCGTGGGAGACGTCCGCCCCCAATAGGGCAGGGGCGTTCGTCCCATGCAGCTCCTCCCCGGAATGCCGGCCGTCCGCCCAGGACAGGTCGAGGAGGCGCACGCCGAAGACGTGGCGGTCATTCCACAGCCGCGCGCCCGCGGCCTCGGAGGCAGCCTGGTCCAGCCTGGCGCGGACCACCTTGAGTCCCGCGCGCGTGGGTGTGGCGGCGGCGCCGGTGGCGTTGGGGAAGATGTCCACGAGGCGCCCATTCGGGTCGAAGAGGAAGGTGCGGTGCTCGCGCAGGGCCACCACCACGCGCACGGGCTGGCCGTCGTAGAAGGCCGAGGGCAGGGCGCGGGGCTGGCCACGGGCTCCCGGGGCGGGGGCCAGGGCGTCCAGTGCGCGCAGGGTGGGGGCATCCAGCGTGCCCGTGGGGCGGACGGCGGGGAAGGTGCGTACCGCGTGCTGCTGGAAGTTGCGGAGCGCCCTCGCGGTCTGCTGGCCGTAGCGCCCGTCCGCGCCGCCGTGGAGGGCGAAGCCCATGTCGAGCAGCGCGGTCTGCACGGCGCGCAGGCCGTCTCCGCGCGTGCCCGGCCCGAGCGTCCGCTGGCCCGAGGCCACGTCCGCGAGGTCCGGCAGGCCGGTGAAGCGGGTGTTGGACGGTGGTTCCGGGATGCGGGCCCGCACGGCCGCGTCCCGTGCCTCGGAAGGTGTCCCGTAGACTGGACGCCCATCCAACGGATGGCGGGTGTTCGCTTGTGACGACGGAACGCCGGGCGAGGTGGATGGCCCGCCGGACGTACGTTCCGTCGTCGTCGGCGGGGCTCGGACGTCAGAAGCGTCGAGGAGGGTGCGTGCGTCGGAGGGCAGGATGGATGAGGTCATCCCCCGCCGCACTGCAAATCACCCGCCCGGTGTCACGGCGCGCTGAGGTTGAGCACCTTGCCCACGGGGATGGTGCGGTGGTCCTTGATGTTGTTCCACCGCATGATGTCCTCCACGGTGACGCCGTAGCGCTGCGCCACGGACCAGAGCGTCTCGCCCTCGGCCAGCGGGTGCACCTTGCCGCCCGGCTTCGCCGCCACCACCGTGTGCTTCGCCACCACGGTGCCCGCGCGCTCCTGGACCTGCGCCCCGGCCGGGTCTCCGTCCGGCCACACGTGCAGCAGCGAGCCCACCTGCAGCGTCGGCGTGCGCCGCCCCAGGTTGTTCCACTTCTTCAGCTCGTCCACCGACACGTTGAACTTCGTCGCAATCACCCAGAGGCTGTCACCGGACTGCACGCCGTACGTCACCCGCGTGCGGCCGGCCACCTTCTCCGTCTTCACCGGCCCCGTGGCGACGGGCCCCTTGGGCGTGCCCGCCGGCACTTCGTCCTCCGGCCGGTGCACCACCACGCCGCTGCGGCGCGCCTGCGCCACCTTGCTCGCCAGCGCCGTGCCCGAGCCGCTCTTGCCCGCCGGCACCGGAATCACCAGCTCCAGGCCCAGCTTCAGCGTCCGCGCCGTCTTCAGCTGGTTCATCTGGAGGATGGCCTCCGACGCGGTGCCGTACTTCTCGGCAATCTGCGACAGCGTGTCCCCGCGCTTCACCTTGTGGATGCGGAACGTCAGGCGCTCCGCCGGGGCCAGCCGCTTGTAGTTCTCCGCGAACTGCGTCTTCGCGCCCCGGGGCAGCCGCAGCGCGTACGGGTTCTTCGTGCTCGCGGGCGGCGTGCACCAGCGCTTCAGCTCCGGGTTCAGGTCCTGCACCGCCTTGACGGGCACGCCCGCCGCGCGCGCCACCACGTCCAGGTCCGCCGCGTCCGTCAGCTCCACCTCGTCGAACTCCAGCACCGGCTCGGGCTCGAACTCCTCCTCGGAGAAGCCGAAGGCCGACGGGTGCTTGGCCACCAGCGCCGCGGCAATCAGCTTGGGCACGTAGTGCTGCGTCTCCTTCGCCAGTCCACGCTCCTGGGACAGGAGCCAGAAGTCGCTCGTCCCGTGCCGCGCCACCATCCGCCGCACGCGCCCGGAGCCCGTGTTGTACCCGGCCCACGCCAGGTACCAGTGCCCCAGCTCCCGCTTCAAATCCTTCAGGTACGACGCCGCCGCGTGCGTGGCCTTGATGGGATCTCTACGCTCGTCCACCCAGAAGTCCTGCTTCAGCCCGTACTGCTTGCCCGTGCTGGAGATGAACTGCCACGGCCCCGCGGCGTGCGCCCAGGAGTAGGCATGCGCGGAGAAGCCGCTCTCAATCATCGCCAGGTACACCGTGTCCTTCGGCAGCCCGTACTGCTCGAGAATCGGCTGCATCACCGGCACGTACCGCGCGGCGCGCGACATCCACTTGCGGAACCAGCGCCGGCCCGGGCCCTGGAAGAACTGGATGTACTGGGCGACCAGCGGCTGCATCTCCACCGGGATGTCGTAGCGGTCCTGAATCTGCCCGACGTCGAACGTCGCCACGTTGGTGATGAGGGGAATCGGCGCGAGCTCCTCATCCTCACGGAAGGTGGGCTCGTCCAGCGCGTCCAGCATCCGCATCCGCAGCGGGTTGGCCAGCCCCAGCCGCCGCAGCGACTGCATGACCTCCGCGTTGGGCCGGGCCGCCGGGTCCAGCGTCGCGCCTTCCAGCGCGCGCAGCTCCTCCAGCTCCGCGGACTCGGCTTCCACCTCCGCGCTGGTGGCCTCCTCCTCGGACGCGGGCTCTTCGACTTCGGGAGGCTCGGGAGCCTCGCCCGTCAGCAGGCGCTTCTCATCCGCGGCCAGCACCCGCATGCCGGGAGGAGGCGGTGGCATGGGGGGCGGAGCGCCCTCCGAGCCGGGAAGCGAGGCCAGGGCGAGCAGCAGGATGGGAAGAGGCGGCATGGAGTCGCGAACCCGGGGGCGCCCAGAAGCAGGCGGAGGCCGAAGTATTCGCGCTTTTTCTTGACAGTCAAACAACATGCCACGCCGTGTGAGGGGCAGGCGTGCAGGCGAGCCCTACGGCGTCGCGGGCTTCTGGGCGTTTGCCGGCTTTCCGTGTCCCGGTCCCAGGATTCGCGGCAGGTAGGTCGCGAAGTCGAAGTGGGGTGAGTTCTCCGGGTTGTGGCAGGTGACGCACACCGTCTCGCCCGGCGAGGCGATGATGTTGTCCGTGGACGGCGCGTCCGCGTGCTCCGAGCCCGGGCCGTGGCAGCCCTCGCAGCCCACGTCCTCGCGGCCAGCCACCTTGTCCAGTCGGCACACGCCGCCGGGCTGCTCCCAACCCGTCACGTGGCAGCTCACGCAGTTGAGGTGGAACTGCTTGCCCACCTCCTCCAGCGTCTCCCACGCGTGGTGGTGCTTGGTCTTCTCCCACACCGGGAAGGTGTCCTCGTGGCAGGTGCGGCAGGGCTCGTTGCCCACGAAGCCCGCCTGGCCCTTCTTCGGCGCGGGGCAGTCCTGCCCGTGCTCCTTCGCCCAGGCGAGGTTCATCTTCCCCACGTCCGCGTCATAGGCCGCCACCAGCGTCTGGGCGTCCGGGTGCGAGGGCAGGCTGGACTCCAGCGGGATGAAGCGCAGGGTGAAGCCGTTGGTGCCGCCCGCGGGCGCGGCCGGCGCCGTCAGCAGCGCCTGCTTGCGCGCCACCAGCTCGTCCCGCTTGCCCTGCTTCAGCGCCTTCAGCTTCGGGTCCACGCCGGGGAGGTTGATTTCCTTGTCCAGCAGCGCCAGCCGCTGGTCCAGCGCCGCCACCTCGCGCTCGGTATCGCCCTGGCCCTTCAGCGGGGTGAAGGGGCCGGCTTGCGGCGCGTAGCCCAGGTCCACGCGCAGCAGCGAGCGGCCCTTGCTCTGCAGGGCCACCACGGGCACCGTGGCGCGCACCAGCTTGTTCTGCTCGCCGCTGAACTCGGAGGCGGTGCGGGTGGCCACCACCACGTCCGCCGCCAGCCCCGGTTGCTCCACCGCGGACTGGGCCGCCTCCAGTGTGGCGTCCAGCAGGGCCACCACGAAGTCCGCCCCTTCCGCGCGGGCCCGGGCGCTGGCCGTCACCAATTGCTCCGGCGAGTCCGCCGCCACCACGCCCACCTTCCGCGCGCCCGCGGGCAGCATCTTCACAGCGCCGGGGGCCAGCTCCGGCAGCCCGAGCCCCTGGCGGAACTCCGCCCCGCGCGTCTCGTCCATCGGGCCCGTGGCGCGCACGGCCAGCCCCATCAGCCGCATGGCGTCCGAGAGGGCCTTCGCCTTGCGCTCCTCCTGGGGCACCTGGCCGGGCTTGAGCTCCGTCTCGCCGAAGAGGCTGTTGCCGCCGTCGATATAAAGGACGGGCAGGGCGCCCTTGCGCGCCTCCAGCACCTGCGAGGCCGCGCGGGCGATGCCGCCGCGCATGTTCTCACTGCACCCGCAGGGGCCCAGGTAGCCGCGCGTGTCCGCGGAGACGAAGAGGATGGCGCCCGGGGCGGTGGACGCGGCGGCTTGGGGAGCGGCGGACGGTGCCGTCCCCGCCTCGGGAGCGGGGGGCGCCGATTCCTTGCGCATGCACCCGGCGAGCGACGCGCCCAGCAGCGCGGCGACGAGGACGCGGCGCATGGGTTTCACCAGAGGATGCTCTGCACCAGCTCGTCTATCTTCTCGCCCATCGCCTCCAGGCCGTTCACCTTGGACAGCGAGCCGTCGGCGCCCACCTGCTCCGCCAGCTTGGACAGCTCGTCGTCCGGGAGGCTGGAGAACAGGACGATGGGGATGTCCTGCGTGCCGTACTCGTTCTTGAGCGTCCGGCAGATGTCGGTGCCCTTGGCCTCGGGCATGTGGATGTCGGTGAGGATGAGGTCCGGCCGCCAGCTCTGGAGGGTCTTCTCGAACTCCATCAGGGTCGACGTGGCGACGACCTCATAGCCTCGCGCCTCAAGCACCGCCTTCTCCATGGCGAGCGTGATTTCGCTGTCGTCAATCAGGAGGATTCTTCGCTTCTCGGACACGGCGACCTTCCTTGAGGGCCGTTTCTATCCTACCCCCATCCGTCGCACCAACGGTTTCCCATCCCCTGAGATGGGCCCGCCTGCTCCCGCGTCCGCCTGTCCACCGCCGCACGGTCGCCCGCTCGTGGGGCAGGCCCCACTTCTTCCGGCATGACGCCGGAAAAGGAGTATGGAAGGACACCATGATGCACCGTGACAGTTGGGGCCTGAGAGCCCTGGTTCTCGTCTGGAGCGTCCTGTGGAGCCTCCCCGCCGCGGCGCTCAACTCCGGCCTGGGGACGCCTCCGCCCGGCGTGGACCGGCAGACGCCCCATTCCACCGTCCAGGGCTTCCTGGCCGCGGCCCACCGGGGGGACTACGCCCTGGCGGCCCACTACCTGGACCTGGACTACATCCCCCGCGCCCAGCAGGCGGAGCGCGGCTTCCAGCTCGCCCGGCGGCTGAAGTTCGTGGTCGACCGGAAGCTGGCGGTGGACCTGTCCTCCCTGAGCAAGGTGCCCGAGGGAGAGCCGGCCAACTCGCGGACGCAGCAGGTGGGCCTCATTCCCCTGGAGGGGGCCAACGTCCCCATCCGCATCCAGCGGGTGACGGCGGACGGCGCGCTGGTGTGGGTGTTCAGCGAGTCCACGGTGCGGCAGGTGGACCCGCTCTTCGCGGCGTATGGCCCCCGCGTCGCGGAGTGGCTGCCGCCCTTCTTCTTCTCCGACACGGTGCTGGGGCTGGAGCCCTGGCAGTGGCTGGGACTGCTGGTGGTGCTGCTGGGCAGCCTGACGCTGGCGGTGGTGGTGGAGCGCATCCTGCTGGCCTTCACCCTGCGGCTGGCGCGCTGGACTCGCATCACCTGGGATGACGACCTGGTGTCCGCCGGCAAGGGGCCGCTGCGGCTGGTCCTCTTCTCGGCGCTGCTGGTGGCGGGCACCACGTTCCTCCGGCTGCCGGGCCCGGCGCAGGAGTTCTTCAACCGGGTGGGCTACTCGCTGGGGGTCATCTCCCTGGCCTGGTTCATCCTGCGCTTCCTCCGGGTGTCCGCGTCCTTCGTGCAGAACCGCGTGTCCGTGGAGATGAAGGACGCGTCGCGCGCGCGCAGCGTGAGCACCCAGCTGGTGGTGCTGCGGTCCATCTTCGAGGTGGCCACCTACGTCATCGCCACCGCGCTGCTGCTCATCCAGTTCGACGTGGTGCGCAGCGTGGGCGTGTCGCTGCTGGCCTCCGCCGGCATCGCCGGCCTCGTGCTCGGCCTCGCGGCGCAGAAGTCCATCTCCACGCTGCTGGCCGGCATCCAGCTCTCCATCACCCAGCCCATCCGCATCGGCGACACGGTCATCGTGGAGGCCGAGTTCGGCACCGTGGAGGCCATCACCCTCACCTACGTGGTGATGCGCACCTGGGACCAGCGCCGCCTGGTCATCCCCATCACCCAGTTCATGGACAAGCCCTTCCAGAACTGGAGCAAGGGGAGCCCGGAGATGCTGGGCGCCGTCACCCTCCAGGTGGACTACTTCACGGACATCAACGCCCTGCGCGCGGAGCTGACGCGCATCCTGGAGGGCGAGGGCCGGGACATGTGGGACCGCCGTGTGGGCAACGTGGTGGTGCTGGAGGTGATGGACCGGACGCTCACCGTCCGGGCCCTCGTCAGCGTGGCCAGCTCGGACAAGCTGTTCGACTTGCGCGCCCTGGTGCGCGAGCGGCTGGTGGAGTTCCTGCGCGCCAACCCGCAGTGGCTGCCGATTACGCGCACCGAGGCCCGCCAGGTGCCCCCCGCGTCGCCCCCGGGGGACGGCCAGTCGCCTCCCGCTCCCCAGCCCCCTCCCAGGGCCTGAGAAAGCCCGGGTTGGAGGACAGGTGCAGGGAGTCCTTGCTTGCCGGGCAGGGGCTCTTGAATATTCGGCGCGGCGCGCCGTCGAAGCGCTGGAATTCACGCACCTACTGCTCGGGGGAGTCTTCGAGATGAAGCGTCATGCCAGGTTGTGCGGGGCCCTCATGCTGCTGGCCGCCGCCGCGCCGCTCACCGCCGGCGCACAGTCGTCCGGTGGCCGGACGGATGGCCCCGAGGAGTCGGAGTACGGCCATGGGGGATACGGGGACCCGGGCGGGCGGGGCGTGTCGCTCCAGCTCGACTGGGGTGCCGCCGTCAACGCCGAGGAGCCGCCCCGGGGCGCGCCGGAAGGCCCGCCGCTGTATGTGGGCGCCACCGTGTCGCTGTGGGGAGATGACTGGTACCAGCTCGACTTCAGCGGCGCCTATGTCTTCGACGGCGGCCGGTTCATCGGAATGATTGGCCCGCGCTTCCGCACGTGGGGCTGGCCGATTGTCTTCACGGCGGGCCTGAAGGCGGGCGCCATCGTGATTCCCGAGGGCGAGGGGCTTCGCTTCGGCATCTCCCCGCAGCTGGGCGCCGAGTTCTTCCTGGACGACGACGACAACATCCTGCTCGGTCTCAACTACAATCCGGACATCCCCATTGGCGGCGGAAGCGCCACGCATCGCCTGGGTATGGCCGTCGGTTACAAGTTCTAGAGGGGGCCCCACCATGATTGCCCAGATCCTCGCCGCCACCCTGGCGGTGGCCGCCAGCCAGGCGCCTGTCGTGGCTCCCGCCGTGCGCGGAAGTCCGCAGGTTGCCCTGCCGTTCCCGACTGGGGACGTGCAGACCTACAACATCATCCAGTGGGACCCGAACCAGCTCCCGCGCATCTACGAGCGCTCCGACCAGCTCCCGCTCACCGACGAGGAGCTGACGAAGCTGTCCCAGGCCGGCTTCGAGCCCGCGCAGCTCGTGAAGATGATTGAGGAGCGCCGCTGCACCTGCGACGCCAGCGCCGACGGCCTCATCCGGCTCAAGAAGGCGGGCGTGGACAAGGCGGTGCTGGCGGCGGTGTCCCGGCACGGGCTGGCGCCCAACCGGGCGCTCGACCTGCTGGTGACGCTCGACTTCACGGGCGAGAGCCGCACCGCGCGCGAGGCGTTCCTCTACTTCTTCGTGGACGACGGCGACGTCACCCGCGTCTTCACCGCCAACATCCCGGAGCTGCTGCAGCGCCGCAACAGCCACGAGACGATGGTGGACCGCAGCGACATCATGGTGGCCCGCACCGTGCGGCGCGTCCAGCTGGCGGGCAAGGTGGCGCTCAAGACGTACGGCCCGCACAAGGTGCTGGTGGCCGCCAGCGGCAGCCCCACGCTCACGCACCCCAACCAGCTCACCGACCAGGAGCGGGCGAAGTCGCAGACCTATACCTTCGACTACCCGCGCGCCTCGCTGCAGAGCCTCTGCCGCCTGACGGCCGGCTACCGCCGCGACGCCGTGCTGACCTACAAGTGGAACTTCGAAGGCAGCCGCTTCGAATGCGAATGGAACTAGGAGTCACCGCACCATGAACCCCCGCAACCTGCTTCTGTCCGCCTGCCTCGTCGCCACGCTCGCCGCGTGCGGAGGCCCGCGCGCCTACACGCGTGGGACGTACGAGGACCCCAACACCATCGAGATGCTGTCGGACCGCTTCAACGAGAACGACCTGCAGCTCATCGCCAAGAAGATGGCCGAGTCGCTGGCCACCTCGCCGCGCTTCGCCCAGGGCCGGCCCGACGGCTCGCTGCCCATCGTCCTGGTCGGCAAGCTGAAGAACAGCACCTCCGAGCACATCGACATGCGCTCGCTGGGCGACAAGATTCAGACGGCCCTCGCGCAGACGGGCCGCTTCGCCCTGGTGGACCAGGCCGCGCGCCAGGACATCGCCGAGGAGTACGAGTACCAGCAGTCCGGCTACGTGGACCCGAACGCCGCCAAGGCGCCGGGGCAGCAGTCGTCGGTGGACTTCCTGATGACGGGCGACCTCGCCTCCATCATCCAGGAGGTCGGCAACGACAAGCTCGTCTACTACAAGATGACGGCCAAGCTGAGCAACGTTCGCACCGGCCTCATCGAGTGGACGGACGAGAAGCAGATCCGCAAGAAGTTCGAGAAGAAGAGCGTCGGCTGGTAATCCGCCGCCGGTGTCCTCCCCGCGAAGGTCCGCTTTCATGAGGTCTTCCCTCCACTGCGGCCCGCTCCACCGGATTCGGTGGGGCGGGCTGGCGCTGTTGAGCCTGCTCCTGCTGTCCGGCTGCGCGACTGACTACGTGGCGCGGACGCGAGGCGTGCGCGCGGCGTACCAGTCGGAGGACTACGCGCGCGCGCTGGGCGCGCTGGAGTCCGCCACGCGGGCGAGCCTGGAGAAGGACCAGCTGCTCGTCCTCCTGGACAAGGGCATGGTGCTGCACGCCGCCGGAAGGTGGGCGGAGAGCAACACCGTGCTGGAGGAGGCGGAGCGGCTCAGCCAGCAGCTCGACGGCGTCTCCGTCAGCGAGGAGGCCGGGGCGCTCGTCACCAACGAGCGCCAGCGCGCGTACCGCGGGGAGGACTTCGAGAAGCTGATGATTTCCGTCATCCAGGCGCTCAACTACGCCGAGCTGGGCGAGGACGAGAGCGCGATGGTGGAGGTCCGCCAGGTCAACGAGCGCCTGGAGAAGATGGTCTCCGACGAGAAGAAGCCGTACGAGCAGCTCGCGATTGCGCGCTACCTCGGCGGCGTCATCCGCGAGGGCCAGCGGGACTGGGACTCGGCGTACATCGACTACGCGAAGGCCTACGAGCTGGAGCCCCAGCTGGGCGCGCTGGTGGAGCCGCTGCTGCGGCTGGCGAAGCAGGCGGGCCGGGACGAGGCGTACGCGGAGCTGCGCGAGAAGTACCCGGACGTGCCGCACGAGCCGCTGGCACCGGGCGAGTCCCAGGTCGTCGTGGTGGTGGAGGCCGGCCTGTCTCCGGAGAAGCAGCGGGCCTCACGTGATGGCGGCAACGGTGGGGACCTCATCGAGGTACCCGTGTACCGGGACCGGGGCAGCGCGCCGCGGGTGCGGGTGTCCCTGGGAGAGGCGTCCCTGGCGGCGGTGACGGTGACGTCGATTGCGGACGTGGCGCGCGTGCACCTCGACAGCCGCATTGGTGGGATGCTGGCGAAGCAGCTCGCGGGCGCGGCGGTGAAGGCGGGCCTCGCGGCGGGCCTGGGCGCGCTGACGAAGAGCGAGGAGGTGGGGGTGCTCACCTTCCTGGTGCTCAACGCGATGAACGCGCCGGACCTGCGTTCCTGGCTTTCCCTGCCAGCGGAGTTCCAGGTGGCGCGCTTCCGGGTGAAGTCGGGCAGCCACACCGTGCGTGTGGAGGCGGGGGGGCGAACGTCGGAGCACGTCGTGGACGTGAAGCCCGGGCGGGTGGGGCTCATCGTGGTGCGGCGCTACTGAGCGCGAAATCTGCACTATTTGATGTAGGGTGCGCGCCCCATGTCGCCGGTCCTGGCCACGGTGGCCCTCTATTCCGTCATCATCGTCCTGGGTGCGCTCGCTGGCGCCGTGGTGGTGGTGTGGAACCAGCAGCCCACGCAGCTGGTGCGCTTCCTGGCCTTCGCGGCGGGGGTGATGCTGGGCGCGGCCTTCTTCCACATGCTGCCGGAGGCGTACTCCGGAGGCGGGTGGTGGGCCTTCGCGTTGGTGCCGGGCGGCTTCGTCTTCATCATGGTGCTGGAGCGCTACCTGGTGGCGCACGCGGGCGAGGATTTGCCCGGGGACCACATGTCCAGCACCGGCGCGCCGGCGCAGCCCGGACAGGTGCTGGGGCTCACCGCGTTCCTCGGGCTGTCCACGCACACGCTGTTCGACGGGATTGCCCTGGGCTCGGCGGTGGAGGAGGGCGTGGGGTTGATGGCGCTGCTGGCCATCGTCTCGCACAAGGTGCCGTCCGCGCTGTCGCTGGCGTCCATCCTCAAGGCGGAGGGCCGCGGTCGCGGCTCCGTGCTGTGGCTGTCCACGCTGTACGGGATGATGGTGCCGGCGGGCGCGGCGCTCTACTTCCTCTTCGACGCGGTGCTGAACTTCGAGAGCCTCGCCGCCAAGGCGCTGGCCTTCTCGGCGGGGACGTTCCTCTACATCGCGGTGTCGGACCTGCTGCCGCACGTGCACCGGCACGGCAAGGACCACCCGGGGCGCAACGTGCTGGCGCTCTTCTGCGGCCTGCTCCTGATGTTCCTCCTCGCGCAGTGGATGGGGCACCCGGGGCACTGAGCCGGGGAGGGGATGCGCCCGTGCCGGCGGGCCGCTCCTTTACGGAGGGGGGCCCCGGAGCGGCCCACCGGCTCAGGCGGCTGGGGTGAGTCGTCGCGCCGGGCGAGCCCGGGCGAGGCTGCGGAGGACCTGGGCCTCGAACTCCTCCAGGTCCCCCAGCTTGGCCAGGAAGACGGCGCCTTCCGGTGCCACCACTCCATCCATTCCGCTGTGGAGGATGACCGGGGTGTCCCGCAGCCACGGGTCCTCCGCGAGGCGCTGACAGAGCTCGAGCCCGCCCATTCTCGGCATGGACACGTCGGTGATGATGAGGTGGGGACGCAGGTGTGGAGTCATCTTCAGCGCCTCCAGCCCATCCGAAGCGGTGGCGACGGCACAGCCCATGAGTTCCAACACCTGGGTGTAGATGAAGAGCTGGCTGGGGTCGTCGTCGACCAGCAGGACGGTGTGCATCAATCGCCTCGGAATGGATGGGGGCGGCGGGGCCGCCGTTCCCTTCCATGGGGAGGCGAGCCGGGAGATGTGAACGGGGCCGTCGCGAGCCCGGGCGCGGGACTCCTCCCGGTGCCGCCGCCCGCCGGGCAGTCAGGGGAGCCCGTGCTTCTTCTTGGCTTTCGCCGCCGGGGACCTGAGGATGCGCGCGCCCTCCATGGAAAAACGCACCGACTGGTACGAGCACCCCGAGTACTACGAGGCCATCTTCGGCACCGACACGGTGCGCGAGGTGGACTTCCTCCAGGCGCTCAGCGAGCGCCATGGCACCGGCGGCAAGCAATGGCTGGAGCCCGCCTGTGGCGCCGGACGGCTGGTGGCCGAGGCCGCCGGACGGGGCCTCCAGGTGGTGGGCTATGACCTCTCCGAGGCAATGCTGGCGCATGCGCGCAAGCGCCTCACGCCCGCCCAGCGCCGCCGTGTGCGGCTCGCCCAGTCGCGCATGGAGACCTTCTCCGAGCCTTCGCTGGAGGGGCAGGTGGACCTGGCGCACTGCCTCGTCTCCACCTTCCGCTACCTGGACAGCGAGGCCGCGGCGCGCGAGCACCTCATCGGCACACGGAAGCTGCTCAAGCCCAACGGCATCTACGTGCTCGGCTTCCACCTCACGGACTACGCGCGCACCACCCCGGAGCACGAGCGCTGGGTGGGCCGCGTCGGCAAGGACAAGGTCGTCTGCAACACGCATGAGGGTCTGCCCGAGCGCCGCGCGCGCCGCTCCCCCATGCGCAACCGGCTGCGCGTCACCGGGCCGGGGAAGGACTGGCTCATCGAGACGACGTGGTTCTTCCGCACGTACAGCGCGCCGCAGGCCACGAAGCTGTTCCGCGACGCGGGCCTGCGCGTGGTGGGCGCGTACGACTTCGACTACGACCTGGAGTCGCCCGTGCGCCGGAGCAGCCTTCGGCTGGACCGCGTCTTCATCCTCCAGCCGGACGGGACGCGGTAGCGCACCGCTTCAGTCCGGCGCGGAGGCCTTGGCCAGCACGTAGCAGAGCTCGCGCAGCGCGGCCCGGCGCATGGTGTCCACGTCCGCGAAGCCGTCGTCGCGCGCGGCCCTGCCCAGGGACTCCGGCAGGAGCCGGCCCTGGCGCTCCTCGAAGTACCAGCGCCACAGCATGTCCTCGGTGATGCCCGCGTCCTCGAGCCGGGGCACCACCTGCCCTGCCTCCGCGAGCACCCGCTCCTTGTCGCGCGCCCGCGCCAGCAACTCGCCGTACTCGCCCGTCAGGCGCAGGTGGTCTGCGAGGTGCCGCAGCACATCCGGCTCGAAGAGCGTCTCCACCCAGCGCACATGGGACTCGTCGCGCAGCAGCCGTCCCAGGTCGTCCACCTGCTGCTCCGCCTGCCAGCGCTCGAAGGACTCGGGCGCGAGGCCCCGCTCATGCCGCAGCGACTCGGCGGTGGCTTGCAGCTCCTCGGCGGCGGGCTCGCGTCCCAGCCGCCGGGCCTCCTCCACCGCCAGCGCCCGCGCCATGCCCGCCCGTCGCGCCGCGCCCAGCGAGCCCCGCAGCCGCAGCTCGTCCAGGAGGGACTCCGAGGCCACGCCTTCGAGGGCCCGCGCGTCCCTCCGCAGCGGGAGCCGCCCCGCGCGCCGCCGTGCCTCCTCCCACGCGTCCGTGTGCTGGAAGGGGAAGGCCACCTTCTTCGGTGACAACCCGGCCTCCAGTCGCTCGCGCAGCGTGCGCAGCAGGGCCAGCGCGTCCGCCTTCTTCTGGTCCACGCGGCCCTTGGGCAGCCAGGCCTTGAGCGCGTCCAGTTGCGACGGATGCACGCCCGCGCGCGCGCCCCGTGCCATCACCACCGGCCAGGCCCGCTCCACGTAGAAGAGCGCCTTGGCCGCCCGCTCCAGGACGTTGCGGGTGTCCTCCCTCACCACGCGCTCGACCCAGGCCGCCGACAGCGTGGCGCTGATGTTCACCATCGCCTCGGAGAGTGGACGCCAGCCGTCCTCGGCGCCCGCGTGCGCCACCGCCACGTCGTCGTCGTCCTCCAGCTCGCCGCGCTCGAAGGCCGCGAAGATGTCGCCCACGCCCTCCATGCCGAAGGCGGACAGCTCCGCCGCCCGGAGCGCGCCCATGCTGGAGGCACCGAAGACGTGGATGCCCTCCGACATGGCCCAGAGGATTTCCTTGTGCCAGACGGCGGGCACGTGCTCGAAGAAGCCGTCGATGATGCCGATGGCCACCGGGCCCTCCCGCGCGGCCCGGTACACGTCGCCCTGCTGCACGGGCGGCAGGTAGATGGCGTCCAGCTCCGCGCGCGCCTCCTCGGGCCGCAGCGTGGGTCCGGTGAAGATGAAGACCTTCATTCCTCTCGCTCCCGCAGGGCCTTCCGCGCGCGCGGGCCCGGCACGTAGCCCGGCGCCTCGTGCGTGGGCTCCAGGCCCGGCACCACCACCCGCACCACGGGCACGCCCACTTCCGGTTTCGTCAGGTCCACCGCCACCACCTGGGACAGTCCCACCGCCACCAGCTGCCCCATCACCCACGCGAGGTCCTCCTCCAGCGTCTCCCCGTCCTGAGATGGCACGTCCTGGAAGCGGCGCACCACGGGCTCCTCGCGCAGCCGCGTGCGCAGGCGCTCCGCAGCCACTCCGTCCCGCGCCGCCTCGTAGGCCTTGCGGTGCAGGTCGTCCCGCGCGCCGCTGATGCGCGTCAGCCGGCTCTGCGCCGCCTCCGTCAGCGCGCGCAGCAGGGCCACCTCGCGCGACGGGTGACAGCCCATGCCGCCGGCCACCGCCACCGGGCGAAGGGGCTCCGGCTCGCGGTCGATGATGGAGCAGGTGAAGGCGGGCACCCCCACGTCGCTCGTCGTCTCCCACGCGCCCACGGCGATGCCCGCGCGCGCGTACTTCTCCAGCGCCTCCCGGCATGCCGGGTCGTCCACCGAGTCCAGGTCCAGCCGGGTGGGCGCCTGCGCGCGAGGGCCCCGCGCGTGCCAGAGCGCGGTGGCGTCCCGCTCCACCACCTCGCAGAGCCCGTGGAGCGTGGCCTCCAGCACGTGGTTGCCGGAGGCGAGCCCGTTGCTGCTCATCAGGAATGCGCCGCTCCCGGTGGGCAGCGGCAGCGTGAAGTCGGTGTGCACCAGGTCGAAGGGAAGCCACACCGGGCTGCCCCGCGCCAGGTCCAGCCCTTCCACCCACAGCATCCGCCAGTTCTCGTGGAACAGGCTCACCGACAGCCGGGGCAGCCCGGCCACATCCACCACGGCCTCGCGGAAGCGCAGCTCGTTGTATGTGGCCAGCTTCAGCGGCAGGGAGACGTGCTCGGCGTGGTAGCCCTCCACGGACTCCATCAGCCCGGAGGCCCTCGCCGCGTCCAGCGTGAGTCCCTTGCCCTGGGACACGGCCAGCGAGCGCGCGTTGGGCCGCGTCACCATGACGACGGGGATGCCAAGGGTGTCCAGCCCGGTGACGTTGGCGATGCGGGTGATGCCCAGCGCCGGCATGAGCCGGCGCACGCGCTCCACCGTCTCGCCGGGAGACACCACCCGGTGTGTGCCGTGACGGAAGGACTTGAGGGTGCCGGAGGGAGGGGCCGCCTCCGGCGTGCGACGGGTGGAGCGAGGGGGCATCAGGACTTCTTCCTGCCTGGGAAGGGAGAGGCGTCCTGCCGCTGCGCGTCCAGGTTCTTGCTGGGCGTGTAGCTCAACAGGATGCTGTTGAGGTTGAGCAGGAAGCAGGTGACGGGCTCGGCGGGCTCGCCAGCGGGCACCGAGATGCTGCCGCCCGCATGGTTCGGCTTTCCCTCCACCTCCTGCCCGACGTGGTGCGGGATGTTGGCCACCACCGCCTCGTTCTTGAGCAGCGGGATGATGGCCTTGGACAGGTGCTTCAGGTCCTTGAGCTCCTTGGGATTGAAGGACCGGGCCTTGGTCCACATCTTCGTGGGCAGCCAGTAGACCCTTCCGTCCGGTGCATAGAGGAGCAGGTCCGACTCGTCCACCCAGAGCCGCGCCCGGGCCTCCAGTCCACGCGCCAGGGGCGAGTCCTTCTTGGGAATGGCGAGCAGCTCGGCGGGCTCGGCGTTCGGCTTCGTCGCCTTCACCACGACGGCCTCGTGGGTCCGGTCGACAATCTTCACCTGGGCCCGCCGGTCCACCAGGTCCGAGGTGAGCGGGGGGTTCACCTTGAAGTCCACGAACCGCGTCACGTTCTCCGGGTGGTTCGGGTCATTCTTCGGAACACCCATCACCTTCAGCTCGGTGGTGAAGCCCTCGAGGATGTTCGTCTCGTCGGGTTGGATGAAGAGGTAGACGAATTCCTTCTCGCTCTTGGGAGCCATGCATTCCTCGGTGAACGGTGGGAAGTCACACTGCTACAAGTAGCCGAGCCGCCGCGCGGACTCTCGCGCCAGCAGGAGCTGCTCGCTAGCGGAAGGGGCGCTCGCCTCCTCCGCCACCGCCGCGGCCAGCGGCGCGGAGAGCGTGTCCGGCAGCCGCTGCTGGCTCGTGGCCAGCATGGCCCGCGCGTGGCCCAGCGCCTCGGGCAGGCGCCCTTCGTCCAGCTCCACCGACATCAGCGGCCAGTGCGCCAGCCACTGGAAGGGATAGACGAGCGACAGGGGCTGCCACAGCCGCAGCGCCTCGGTGCCCGCCTCGCGAGCCTGTGCCCGGTCTCCGGCGCGCAAGGCCACCCAGGCCCGGTTGGCGTGCGCCGCCCCCACGTAGTCCGCCATCCGCGCGGTGGAGGCCACCTCCAGGCTGCGCCCGGCCGCCTCGCGAGTCGCGTCCACCTGTCCGAGGCGCCGGAGGATGACGGTGAGGTACGTGAGGCAGCGCGTCTGCAGCGTCACGTCGCCCAGTCGCTCCGCCTCGCGCAGCGACAGCTCCATCTCCGCGCGGGCCTCGTCCAGCACGCCGTGGAAGAGCAGCACCGTGGCGAGCACGCACCGGGCTCCCGCGCGCTCCGGGTCTCCGCCCGCCTCCATCGCCGCCTCCGCGTAGGCGCGCGCGTGCGCCATCGTCTCCGCGGACGCCTGGTAGCGCTCGCTGCGCAGCTGCATCTGCACCAGGGAGTTGAAGAAGCGCGCCCGCTGGAGCGGCGTGCCGTGCGTCTGCACCACCGGCCGCACGCCCTCCACCAGCGCCTTCATCGCGTCGAGCTGCGCCAGCCAGTAGTGCACGGTGATGCGCTCGCCCTGGAGCTGCACCCACTCGTGCCACCACGCCGCCTCGGACTCTCCTGGCGCGGATGAGCCAAGGCCCGGCGCGGGGCCCAGCTCTGCTTCCGCCCGCGCGTAGACGCGCAGGGCTTCTTCGTTCTGGTGGTGCGTCTGCAGGGCCTTGCCTACCTTCCGCAGGACGTTGGCGCGATGGACGCGCTCGCTTTGCGGAATGCGTGCCAGGGCCTCCATGAAGGCCGAGCGCGCCTCGGCCTGCCTTCCGGTGAGGGCCAGCACCTCGCCCAGCCCCTCCCAGACGCGGTCCACCGCGAGTGCTCCCGAGCCAACCCCGGGGGGCTCCGCGTTCCCCGGAGACGCGTCCGCGTTCCCGCCGGACGCCGCCACCTCGCGCAGCGCGGCCTCGTAGAACGCAATCGCATCCCCGTTGGCGTACGCGGCCCGTGCCCGGTCTCCCGCGTGCGCGAGCCACCCGCTGGCCCGGGCCGGCACACCCGCGCGGGACCAGTGGTGGCCCAGCGCCGCGGCCTGGCCCTCCAGCTCCGGGGTGCCCATGTACCGGCGCTCCAGCAGCTTGGCCGAGCGCAGGTGCAGCGCCTGACGCGGCCCGGCGGGAATCCGCGCGTAGGCCACCTCGCGGAGCTTGTCGTGGACGAAGCGCAGGCGCCCGCTGCCGGACTCCTCCAGCACCTGCCGGCGGCGCAGCTCCTCCACTGCCTCCAGCCCCGCGGCCTCCGACAGCGCGGCGGTGGCCAGCAGCAGCTCCGCGTCCTGCTCGCGCCCCAGCACGGACGCCGCCTCCGCCAGAGCGCGGCCCTCCGCGCCCAGGTCGGCCAGCCGCCTCTCGATGAGCTCGACGATGCTGCCCGGCAGGGGCAGGGGACGGGTGCCCGCGCTGCCGCCCGCCTCGAAGAGCCATTCCCCCGAGGGCGCGCGGAAGAGCAGCCCCGCGTCGATGGCGGCGCGCAGGTACTCGGCGATGAAGAAGGGGTTGCCGCTCGTCTCGCGCACCAGCGCATCCACGAAGGGACCGGGCACCTCGCGCAGCGCCAGCATGCCGCGCACCATCTCCCCCGCGCTCGCCGCGTCCAGCCGGCCCACCTCCACCCGCACCGCGTCCGGCGCGCCCACCACGGCGCGCAGCTCCGCGTCCATCTGGTCCATCCGGTACGTGCCCACCAGCAGCACCGGCCGCGACGCGAGGTGCGCGGCGCCCAGCTCCTGGAGGAAGCTCAGCGTCAGCTCGTCCGCCCACTGCAGGTCATCCAGCACCAGCAGCAGCGGCTGCACCTCCGCGAAGGCCCGCAGCGTGTCGCGCAGCGCCGCCAGCACGCGGGCGCGCGCCTCCGGGGCGGGCAGGGGCGGGGGCTCGGGCTGGGCGCCCTGGCCGGGGAGCTGCGTCAGGGACGGCTCGTACGCGGCGAGCACGCGCCCGCGCGGCCCCAGCAGCCGGTCCGCCTCCTCGGCGCCGCGCTCGTTGCACCGGTCCGCCACCGCCAGCAGCAGCGGGCGCAGCGGCTGCAACGGTGCCGCGTGGACGTCCGCGCCCCCGGCATCCAGCGGCACGCACTCGCCCGTCACCACCGCCATGCGCCGCCACGTGGCCTCCGACGCCAGCTCCAGCGCCAGCCGCGTCTTGCCCGCGCCACTCTCTCCGCCGAGGAACACGCGCCCGCCCTGGCCTCGCGACGCCGCGTCCAGCGCGTCCATCAGCCGCCCCAGCTCGCCCCCGCGCCCGGCCAGGTCCGGCCGATACAGATAGGCCGGTGTCCTGGGCGCGGTGTCGCCTCCGTCGCCGCCGCCCTCCGCGCCGAGCGCGTCCAGCGCCGCCGCCACGTCCTCCGCGTAGCCCGGCCGCTCCGGAGGCTTCTTCGCCAGCAGCCGCAGCGCCAGCGCGTCCACGGCCTCGGACAAGCCCTCCACCCGCCGCGACGGGGGCACCGGCGCCACGTGCAGGTGCTGGTGCGGCACCGGGCCCTCCCGGCCGGGGAGGAAGGGCGGCCGGCCGGTGAGCAGCTCATAGAAGATGCAACCCAGCGCGTAGAGGTCCGCGCGCGCGTCCACGAAGCCGCCGCGCAGCTGCTCCGGGGCCATGTACGCGTCGCTGCCCACCACCGTGCCGCCCACATCCAGCGTCTCGCGGCCGCGTGAGCCGCCGAAGCTCGCGGCGATGCCGAAGTCCACCAGCACCGGCGTGCCGTCCGGGCGGAGGAAGACATTCTCCGGCTTGAGGTCTCTGTGGACGAGGCCGTTGGCGTGCAGGAAGGCCAGCGGCGCGCACATGCGCCGCACCAGGGTGAGCACGGCACGCAGTCGCTCCGGGCCCACCGGGCCCGCCTCCTGGCCGGCGCTGGCGCCGCGCAGCGTCTGCCCGCGCAGCAGCTCCATGGCGTACCAGGGCAGCCCGTCCGTCACGCCCTCCGCGACGATGCGCACCACTCCCGCGTGCCGCAGCCGACGCAGCGCGTGAATCTCCCGGCGGATGCTGGCCAGCGGCACCTCGGAGGCGGCCCGGACCGTCTTGACGGCCACCGCCTCGCCCGTGTCAGGGTGCTCACCCCGGTAGACGACTCCCATGCCCCCCTGTCCCAGCACCTCGAGGAGCCGGTAGGGGCCGAGGGTCTCCCCCACCCCAGGAAGGGAGTGGAGCCACGCTGGAGCCGTCATAGGGGCGCGGAGCATACCCGCCGCCCCCTGCTGAGTCCGCCGAGAACCCGCTGCGTCCCACCAGGACGCGCTCGCGTCCTCCTGGAACGCACTCCGGAGCGCCTCTGGAGCCCCTTTCGAGCCATCCCCTTGAAAGGACTGGGACGGGGTGCCGGATGATCGCGTGGCCCGAAGTTCGCATGGTGTTCGGGCGTGGCGTCACGGGAAACCAGGACGCCCCGCCGTCATGGAGGTCCGAGAACGCGGAAGGAGGGGCCGCTCCTTCCGCGTTCTTCATCTCCATCTCCGCTACACTTGCTCCTTTCCGATGCGGCCCTGACGGGTTGGGTCGGATGGCTCCGGATGGAGGCGAGTGGATGCAAGATGAGATGGCGCAGCTCCTGACCGCGTTGCGGGGGGCGAAGGACTTCGAGACCGCCGCGTCCGCGACCCTGCGCCGGCTGCTGACCCTGGCCCAGGAGGCGGTTGCGTCCAGTCGGTACGCAGCCCGGGCCCGCGTCCTCCGCGGAATCGTCCACCTGCGCCCCGGCGAGGCCTACCGCCGCCTGGCCGCGCTGGATGTAGGGGCCTCTGAGATTACGGATGCAAGTGTGGGGACGCCCTTCTTCACGTCCGCCACGGCCTGGCGCGCGGTGGTGGAGCACCGGTGCGCGGTGTCCATCGACGTCAACGTGGGCACGGTGCAGCCGCACGCGCCCAACGCCCCGGTGACGGGCGACCCGGGACTGGCGGGCTTCCATAGCAACGAGAGCCGGCAGCGCTTCCTCGGCCGGCATGCCACGCACGTGTGCGTGCTGCCGCTGCGCACGCCGGGCGGCGGAATCGAGGGAATGATTTCGCTGGAGGCGGACTGCCTGGCCGCCATGGGACAGGAGTTCGTCTGGCTGTCGGCGGGAGACCGGCTGCAGCTGCTCGCCGATGTCGCCGCGCCATACCTGGCGGGGCTGCCGCAGCGGCCGGTGGCCACGCCCGAGGTGGACGAGTTCCTCCCGGTGGTGGGGCGCTCCATGGCGGAGCTGCTGCCCATCCTCCGCGTCTTCGCGCTGCAGGATGAGACCATCCTCATCAGCGGCGCCACCGGCGCGGGCAAGTCGCGGCTGGCGCGCTGGTGCCACGAGCGCTCCAACCGCCGGGGCAAGCCCTTCGAGACGCTGGACCTGGTGACGGTGCCCGAGGACCTCCAGATGGCGGAGCTCTTCGGCTGGAAGAAGGGCGCCTTCACCGGCGCGGTGCGGGACGCGCCCGGCAGCGTGGCGCGCGCGGACGGCGGCACGCTGTTCATCGACGAAATCGACAAGCTGTCGCTCAAGGCGCAGGCGGGCCTGCTGCACCTGCTGGAGTCGCGCAGCTACCGTCCGCTGGGCGAGGGCACCGGCGAGCGTCAGGCGGACGTGCGCTTCATCATCGGCACCAACGCGGACCTGCACGCCGAGGTGCGCGCGGGCCGCTTCCGCGAGGACCTCTACTACCGCGTCAACGTGCTGCCGGTGCGCATGCCGGCCCTGCAGGAGCGCCAGGACGAAATCCCGCTGTGGGCGCGCTACATGGTCGTCCGGCGGCACCGCGAGCGCCTGCCCGAGGGCAGCGCGCGGCTGACGCAGGAGGCGGAGCGACTGCTGGTGGGCGGGAGCTGGCCGGGCAACCTGCGGCAGCTCGACAACATCGTCCGCCGGGCCTACACGCTGGCGATGGTGGAGCACACCAACGCCACCGGCGAGCTGGTGCTGCAGGAGAAGCACGTCGCCCGGGCGCTGGACTACGAGCAGGCCCCGGGCGCCAAGCCACTCCCCGAAGCGCTCCGCGCGGCGGCGCAGGCCTTCGTCGCCGAGGCACGCAAGCGCAACGCCCCCTTGGACTTGGACCTGGCGGACGCCTTCCGCGGGCTGGTGCTGGGCATGGCCATCCGCCAGGTGGGCCGCGACGAGGGCTTCCGGCTGCTGGGCCGCGAGAGCCTGGTGAAGAACCGCAACCACCACAAGGCGCTCAAGCGCGAGCTGGAGAAGGTGGAGGCGCTCTACAAGGCCCTGGGTGAGGACACGTCTCCCTTCGCCGACCTGCTGTCGGAGGACGAGGCGGCCTGAGCGGCGGTGCCCGGGTGAAGGGCACCGCCGGTGGGACGGCGCTCAGCGGGAGGGGCAGGGCGCTCTCGTCGCCGAGCCCTCCCTCGCCGCGATTCCCGTCGCGCCGCGCGCCAGCTCGGCGCAGACGAGCGCATGGAGCCGGAAGGCCATGCGGGCCTCCTGGACGACTTCCTGGGCCTCGTCAGCGTCCAGCTCCAGCCCGTCGATGCGGGAGTGGAGACGGACGCGGAAGGCGTCCAGCTCCGGCGCGCGGGGAGCGTCGTAGAAGCGCGTGCCCCGGCCGTCCTCCAGCTCGAACGCCTCCGCGACGCAGCGGGCCCGGGCCGGCGCGGTGAAGAGGTCCAGCATGCACCGCGCATAGGCATGGGCCACGAGCAGGTGCGGCGCGCCGTCGGCGACCTCGCGGAGGCGCTCCGCGTGCAGCCGGGCCTCCAGGCAGGCGAACGTGTCCGTCCGCGTCTCGCCGCAGAAGTAGTCCAGGTCCGCCTCCAGCGCCTCTGCGCGGCGCAGCTCCGGCAGCAGCAGCACCGGCGTCATGGCCGTGTCCACCACGCGCGGCAGCAAGTCCTCGAAGGCGGAGTAGAGGAAGTGCAGCTGGCGCAGATAGCTGACGTAGTGCTGGGCCCGGACGAACTGGCCGAAGACGCCTCCGTCCCAGGTGTCGAGGAAGAGCGTCTGGAGGAAGAGGGAGTCCTGCGCCTGCTGGAGCGTCTTCTCCGTCCCTTCCTCCAGCAGCACGGACAGCGGGGCCGTCCCGGGCGCGCGCAGGGGCTCGGAGGGCTCCACGTCGGGCAGGCGGCGGACGCGCGCGGACAGGTCCGTCCGGGGCCGGCGCAGGGAGCCGGTGGCGCTCACTGCTCCCACCCTCCGGAGGCCAGCACGCCCTCGGGCGACGCTCCTGGCGCGCCCAGCCGCTGGAGCGCCTCGGCCAGCGTCAACCCGATGGCCCGGAGGACGTCCTCCTCCACGCGGATTGTCACTGGGCCCATGGCCAGGTGCAGGTGCCCACACGTGCACCGCGTCACCTCCGCACACGGACCTCGCGCCAACACCGTCTTGCCGCATCCCTGACCGAGCATCTTCTCTCTCCTGATTTTGATTTTGATTATCGAAATCAAATGGATGATGCCCGAAAGGGGGCCGGAGGGCAAGCCGCCACGGTGTTGCGTCTGTGGAAGGGTGGACTCCCGGGCTACCGGGCGTCGCGCCCCATGGGCTCGCGCTGCTCGTCGCGCAGGCCCACGAGCACGCTGGCGCCGCTGCCCGCCACGCGCAGCTCGCCGTAGCGTGCCTGCTCGTAGCGGCCCGCGTGGCCCTCCTGGAAGAAGAAGGACTCCGCGCCCAGGCGCACGCGGCCCTGGCGGACGCGGTAGCGGAGCTTGAACTCTCCCGGCGCCAGCGGCGTCTCCGGCGTGTCCAGGCGCACGAAGCGGCCCACGCCCTGCTCGTCCAGGCGCAGCACCAGGTGGCCGTCGCGCGGCTGCCCCGGGTCCTGCTGCTGCTGTTCCCGGCTGATGGCGTAGTCGAGCACCATGTAGTCGCCCTGCATCAGCGAGCGTGGATCTCTCGGCGCCAGCTCCAGCAGCACCGGGCGGCCGGTGGCCAGCACGTATTCCTTCTGGGCGACGAGCCCCGCCGGGGCTCCCAGCGCGAGCGCCAGCCCGCCGAAGATGACCGCCGCGCGCATCACCGCACCTCCGCTGGCGCGGCGGGGAAGCGCCGCAGCAGGAACGTCCGCAGGCCCAGGAACACCAGGCCGCTGCCCGTCAGCGCGAGCGCCTTGGCCAGCAGCGTGAGCCCCAGGTCGTAGTAGTACACGCCGCCGGCCGCGAGCAGGAACGCCCCCGCCAGCCCCAGCAGCACCGGGGCGCGCCGGTGGAAGGCGAGCACCATCAACCCCACCGCGGCGATGAGGGCCGGCGTGTGCAGCGTCAGCACCGCCGTCAGCCCCAGCGCGACGAACACCGCCGCGCCCGCCAGCCCCGTGGCGTCCAGCCCCAGCTCCTTCATCACCCGCCACGCGGTGTACAGCGTCACCGCCGTCAGCCCCAGGGTCAGCAGCGCATCCGGCGTGGCGACGCCAGGGTCTCTCAGCATGGCGTCCACCATGCCGAGGTAGCGGAGCGAGAACAGCGAGCACATGACTCCGCACGCCAGCGCGTAGGCCACGGGGCCCACCAGCTCGCCCCACCGCCCGAGGCGCAGCCGGACCTGCTCCAGGAAGAGCAGGTGGACCGCCACCGTGAAGCCCAGCAGCCCCAGCTCGATGCCCAATTCTCCCAGCGCCTTCCACAGCAGGAACACCGTCGCCCCGGCCATGCAGACGGTCATCAGGAAGCGGAGGATGGCGTCTGGGAAGAAGGCGAGCAGCACCGCTCCGATGACCAGCATGGCGACGGCCGGGGCGATTTCGCTGTCCAGCGCCGAGCCCACGCCCACCACGACCATGGCGGCTCCGGCCAGGCACAGCGCCAGCGCGAGCTGCTCCAGGAAGACGCCGTGTCCGTGGCGGCGCAGCGCCGTGGCGCCGCCACAGATGACGAGCCCCAGCACGGCCACCACCGCCTCCTCATCCAGGATGCCGACACAGCCGAAGAAGCTGAGGAGGAACCCGGCGGCCACCCAGGCGCCGAAGCCGGCGAGCGCCTTCACGAACCACGGGGTGGCCACGTCGGTGCGCCGGTACACCTCCATGGCGGTCCGGGCCCGCGCCTCGGCGTCAGGGGCCAGCTGTCCTTCCGCCTGGAGGGAGCTCAATACGTCCTGCAACGAGGGGCGTGCCATGTCAGGCCTCCTCCGCGGAGCCCGTGGTCCGGGCTTCATTGCGCAGCCACCACACCGCGAGCGCCACCTCGCCGATGATGACGAAGGGCATGAGGAAGAGGCTGAACTCGTTGATGTCTCCTTCCACGATGAGCAGCCGGCCCACCAACGTGGTGACGAGCGTCATCGCCGACAGCACGCCCAGGGTGAGCAGGAACAGCTCTCCGCGCAGGTGGCGGTGCAGTGCGTAGTCCGCCGCCAGGGTGCCGAGCACCAGCAGCAGCGCCACGCCGGCCCCAGGCCCGACCTCCGACGGCGCGACGATGAAGACCGCCGCCGCCGCGAGCAGCGGGGCCACCGTCATCACCGCCAGCCCCCGCGGCACCCACCGTCTCTGGAGCCAGGACACGCCCGCGTTCGCGAAGTGCTCGTACGTGGCCCAGGCAAAGCCGTTGAGCAGGCCCAGCACCACGGCGAGCCACGCGGCGCTGTCCTCGTCGCCGTCGAGCACCTGCGCCCAGAAGAGGATGACGCCGGTGTCCAGGAGCACGAGCAGGAACTGCCACAGCGGCGCGAAGCGGGCCAGGGCCACCCAGGGGAGGATGAGCACGGCCCACCCGAGGAACAGCTCGTACGGGTCCGCGCCCGTCTGGTACGCCTGCCCGTACACGGCCAGCAGCGCCCCCACGAGCACCGCCGAGGCCAGCAGCGCGAACTGTCCGGCCAGCCCCTCGCCCAGGCGCCAGGCGGCCACCGAGGTGCCGACCATCGCCGCCGCGATGAGGCCCAGCTTCCCGAAGCGGTGCAGGTCCGCCCAGTTGTACGCGAAGAAGTAGATGACCCCCGAGAGCACCAGCATCGTGCCCAGCGCCATCAGCGCGGTGGACAGGAAGCTCCGCCACTCCGCCCTGGGAGGCGACGCCACGGACAGGTGCAGCGCGCGCTCCAGCGCGGCGGGCGGAAGGATTCCGGCGTCCGCGAGCGCGCGCAGGCGCTCGGGCGTCGCATCCAGGTCGAGCAGGTCTTTCGGCACCGGCGCAGTGTAGCCGCCCCCGGGCCTCGGCGGTCCACGTTCACCCTGGGCCCTGTTTTCGTGGGGCCGGGGAGACCTCGCCTCTCAATGGGGCGCCGCGAATGGGGAGTCTGGATTGGCGGAGCGCACGAAAGGCCATGCTACGGTGCCGCGCACGGCGCGAGGGTGCGCCGGAACAGAAGGGGGAATTCTCCAGATGGCGACCATGAAGTGCCCGAAGTGCGGCCGTGCCCTCGACGTGACGGGGCTCGCACCGGGCTCCGGCATCACCTGCGCGTGCGGCAACGTGACCTCCGTCCCGGCGGGGTCCAGCCGGAAGACGCTCTACATCATCCTCGGCGTCGTCGCGGTGCTGCTGGCCTGCCCGTGCGTGGGCATGATTTCCGCCATCGCGATTCCCAACTTCATCAGGTTCCAGGCCCGCTCGAAGCAGTCGGAGTGCAAGGCGAACCTGAAGGCGTGGTACTCGGCCCAGCAGGCGCACTACGCCGACGCCAACACCTACGAGCCGAACCTCGCGAAGGTGGGCTTCGCGCCCGAGCGGGGCAACCGCTACGCCTACTTCGCGGGCCAGGGCCCGGTCGAGGCTCGCACCCAGGCCCAGGCGGAGCCGACGGAGGGCGCGGTGGCCGTGAGTGTGGACACCTTCCGCCACGGCACCATGCAGCCCCTCTCCACGGCGGACCTGCCCCCGGACGTGGCCGAGCGGCTCGGCCTGTCCGGCCAGTGCCCCGACTGCAACATCACCATGGCGTGCATCGGGAACGTCGACAACGACCCGGCGCTGGACGTGTGGGTCATCTCCACGGGGGACCTCGATCTCCAGGACGAGGACGGCCTGGCCGCGCAGGCAGGCGTCCCCTTGAACCTCGTGAGCGACCTCACGAACTGACGGTGGGGGCTCCGCTCAAGCCGCTGTTCCTCCTCGCGGACAGCTCGCTCCTGTTCTGGCGGAGCGGGGACGGGCCGTTCCTGGCCCGTCTCCACTCGCTGCTGGGGGCGGAGCCGGGCGGCCCGTCACTCCATGCGGCCTACCTGGGCGCTTCCAACGGAGACGAGCCCGCGTACTTCGAGCTCTTCGTCGGCGCCATGGAGCTGGCCGGCATCACCCACTGCCGGATGATTCCCTCGCGGCCCTCGGACGAGGACCGCGCGTGGCTCGCGAGCGCGCACATCATCCTGCTGGCTGGAGGAGACCCGCTCCTGGGGTGGGAGACCTTCCAGCGCAACGGGGTGGAGCCACTGCTCCGGCGGCGCCACGCGGAAGGCGCCATCCTCATGGGCATCTCCGCGGGAGCGATGCAGCTCGCGGCGAAGGCGTGGAGCGAGCCCCTGTCCGGCGAGGCGTCCCTCTTCACACCGCTCGCGCTCGCGCCCTTCCTCGTCGGCGTCCATGAGCAGCCGGACTGGAAGGAGCTGAAGCGCGCGGTGCGGGCGGCGGGCCCGGGGGCTCGCGGAATCGGCATTCCGCTGGGAGGTGGCGCGCTCCTGCACCCGGATCAGCGGCTGGAGCCCGTGCGCCACCCCCTGGTCGAGCTGCACAACGAGGGAGGCGTGCTGCGCGAGGCGCGGCTCGACCCGCCCCTGCGTCAGTCGCTGGTGACGAGGTAGGGCTCGGGCAGGGGACGCTCCTCGCAGTCGCGCGCGGTGCCGTCCTCCCACGCGAGCATCAGCAGGTCCGCCGGCCCGTCGAGCGCGATGATGGGGTGGTGCCACAGCCCCGCGCGGTAGTTCACGCCCTGGCCGGGGCCGCACACGAAGGCGCGGAGCTGGGAGAGGTCCGGCTCGCCGCGCGCGTCATCCGGGCACACGACGACGAGGAAGCGCTGGCACGACAGCGCCACGAACATCTGCGTCGAGCACGGGTGCCGTTCGAGCAGCCGCACCTCGAAGGGCAGCGTCTTCGCCACGGAGCGGAACACCGCGAGGTTGGGCTCCGCCTGGGGCCGGCTGCCTGCCAGACGGGCCACCCTGTCGAACCGGGTGGCGGTCCCCTGGTTGGCGGTGGAGCCCCCAGAGAGTCCCAGGCCGATGACGTCACCGAAGGGGGCAAAGGCTTCGCGTGTGAGGGGCTGTGCCCGGAGCGGCACTCGCGGCGTGTCCATGTGCCTGCATCTTGCCTCAATCGGGCGCTCCCGGCTGTTAGCATGAGGGCAGACAAGGACATGGTGATGGGCTCCGTCAGACAGACCTTCCGGCCGCGAGGCTTCCTGCTCCTGCTGTCCTCCCTCTTCCTGCTCGGCGCTGCGCCGCCCAAGACTTCCATGCGTGCTTCCTCCACCGTCTCCTCTCAGGCGATGCCATCTCCCGGGGTGCTCTCCGCGCAGTGGTCGGAGGCTCACTCGAAGGCGCTGCCACTTGCGCCCCTGGTGCGGCACCCCGACGTGGAGAAGCACCTGAAGGCCCTTCGGGAGCGCGCGCCGGACCTCTTCCAACTGGAAGTCATCGGGCACTCGGTGGAGGGGCGGGCGCTGTACCACGTGTCGCTGGGCACCGGAGCTCGGCACGTGCTGCTCTGGTCCCAGATGCATGGCGACGAGCCGACCGCCACCACGGCCCTGCTCGACTTCCTCGAGTACGTGCGGACGCACCGCCAGGAGCCGTGGGTTGCGCGGATGCTCGGGGCGCTGACGCTCCACGCCGTGCCGCTGCTCAACCCCGACGGCGCCGAGCGCTTCCAGCGCCGCAACGCGCAGGGCATCGACATCAACCGGGATGCGCTCGCGCTCCAGACGCCGGAGGCGAGGGCGTTGAAGGGGCTTCGCGACAGGCTCAAGCCCTTCATCGGCTTCAACCTCCACAACCAGGACTGGCGCCACGCGGTGGGCCGGACGGGGCGTCCTGCGTCCATCTCCCTGCTCGCGGCGGCCTTCGACGAGAAGCGGAGCGACAACCCGGGGCGGCTGCTGGCCAAGAAGGTGTGCGCGGTGATTCGCGACGCGGTGGAGACGCTCGCGCCGGGGCAGGTGGGGCGCTACGACGACTCCTTCGAGGTGCGCGCCTTCGGCGACAACATGACGCGCTGGGGGACGCCGTCGGTCCTCATCGAAACGGGCGCCTGGACGTCGCTGCCGCCGGACGAGCCGCTGGTCCGGCTCAACTTCGTCGCGCTGGCCACGGCCCTGGACGCGCTCGCCACCGGCAAGGCGGCGGAGGCGGACGTGGCGCGCTACGACTCCATCCCGGAGAACGTCAGCTCGGGCCTGGTGTACGTGCTGCTCAAGGACGTGGGCCTGTTCGGCGCGGATGGGAAGCCCTTCACCGCGGACGTGGGCATCGCCGTCACGCGCGAGGTGCGGCGGAAGGGCCAGCAGCTCGAGCTGGCCCACGTCGGGAAGGTGGCGGAGCTGGGCGACCTGCGCGTCCTGGGCGCGGTCGAGACAGTGGACGGCAAGGGGTTGTTCGCCGTGCCGCTGGCGGGGCACTCCGCGAAGGTGGGTGACACCCTCCGCCTGGAGAAGCCCGGGAAGGATGGCGTGGAGCTGGGACAGTCCGGGGAGCTGCTGCTCCTGAAGGCGCTGGAGTCGGCGTCCACCTATCGCGTCGAGCGCATCATCCGCTTCGACGGGTGAGCCGCACGGGCTCCGCGCCCGACCCTCGGTCGCCGTCACCGAGACGCTGGGCTTTGGACGCGCTCGCCTCGCGAAGTTTCTTCGGCTTCTGGACTAAGCTCGCCCGGCAGCCTTGAGACGACAGCGGGGCCTTCCTCCCGGCCCGAGGTGAAGACACATGAGAAGGTCCTTCGTGCCGGCCTGCCTCTCCGCGCTCCTGCTGCTGGCCTGTGGTGCGAGCACTCCGGGAGAGGGCACTCCGCCGATGGCGGACGCCGGGCCCTCGGGGCGATGGGATGCCGGTACCGGGTCTTCATCGGATGCGGGCACGGATGCTCCGACGAAGAGCGCCAAGCGGGGGATTGCCTTTGACCTCGCGACGCCGGCCGACCTCGCCGCCATCTCTTCCGGAGTGAGCTGGTGGTACAACTGGAGTCCCCGGCCTCATCGGGATGTGCCCACGGATTATCGCTCCCGCTACGGGATGGATTTCATCCCCATGCTGTGGAACGGGAACTTCGACGCCCCGGGCATCGAGGCCTTCCTCAAGGCGAACCCGCACATCCAATACCTGCTGCTCCTCAACGAGCCCAACCTCGCGGACCAGGCGAACATGTCGCCCCAGGACGCGGCGAAGCTGTGGCCCCGGTATGAGAGCGTCGCCGCGAACACGGGGGTGAAGCTCGTGGGGCCCGCGCTGAGCTGGGGCACGGTGCAGGGGTATTCGGACCCGGTCGTCTGGCTCGACGCGTTCTACGCGGCCTATCGCTCCGCGAATGGCAACCGCGCCCCGCGCATCGATTACCTCGCGTTCCACTGGTATGACTATGGGCTCGCGGGTCAGCTCGACCGGCTCAAGAAGTATGGGAAGCCCTTCTGGGTCACCGAGTTCGCCAACTGTCACAGCCAGCAGGACGGCGCGCAGATTGACTCCGTCGCGAAGCAGAAGGCGCAGATGGCGGAGATGGTCGCCGTCTGTGAGCGCCGTGAAGACGTGTTCCGCTACGCGTGGTTCACCGGCCGGTGGACGAATGACCCATGCTACGCGAGCCTGCTCGGCGCACCGGGAGTGGTGACGGAGCTGGGCGCGCACTACCTCTCATTGCCTTACGAGTGAGCCGCGGGGGCGGGGGGGAGGGATTTCCCTTTCGTCACAAACCTGGGAAAACCCCCGGCAATGCGAGTCGGCAAATATCAGCTCATCCGCAAGCTGGCGACGGGGGGCATGGCGGAGGTCTTCCTCGCGAAGGCCGAGGGGCCCGGGGGCTTCGAGAAGACGCTCGTGCTCAAGCGCATCCTCCCGCATCTGGTGGAGGACCCGTCCTTCGTGGAGATGTTCCTCGGCGAGGCGCGGCTGGTCGCCGGGCTCAACCATCCCCACATCGTGCAGATCTTCGACTTCGGCGAGGCGGAGGGCAGCTACTTCCTCGCCATGGAGTTCATCGACGGCCCGAACCTGCGCCGGTGGGAGCGACAGGCCGCGTCGAAGGGGGTGAAGCTGCCTCCCGCCATCTGCGCCCGGGTGGTCGCCGCCGCCGCCGAGGGCCTGGCCTTCGCGCATGACTTCCGAGACCCGGCCACGGGCGAGCCGCTGGGGTTGATTCACCGCGACGTGAGCCCGGACAACATCCTGGTGTCGCGGCAGGGCGCGGTGAAGGTGGTGGACTTCGGCATCGCCAAGGTGGCGGGGCAGAAGCACCGGACGCAGACGGGCATCGTGAAGGGGAAGGTCGCGTACATGCCGCCGGAGCAGGTGACGGCGGCTCCGCTGGACCGGCGGGTGGACGTGTACGCGCTGGGCGTCGTGCTGTACGAGCTGCTCACCGGGCGCCTCCCGTTCGAGTCCGCCTCGGAGCTGGGCATGATGAAGGCCATTGTCTCGGACGCGCCCGTGCCCGCGACGCGCTACCGGCCGGACCTGCCCCGCGTCCTGCAGTCCATCCTCACCACCGCGCTGGCGAAGGACCGCGAGGGCCGCTACCCGGACTGCCGTGCGCTCCAGGCGGACCTGGACCGCTTCGTGATGTCCACGGGCGTGCCGGTGGGGGCGTACCAGATTGCCCAGCTCGTCGAGCAGGTGGTGGACGGGCACGCCGCGCCGACGGCGCCCACGCCGGCGACCTCGCCGCGCCGTCCGGAGGTCGAGGACGGCACGGAGCCCACGCGGGCCATGGGGCGCGGCGCGCGGCGACAAGGAGACGGCGAGGAGCCGCCCTCCTCTGTTTCGTCCGTCTCGACGGTGAAGCGCCCACGGTCCGCGAAGGGCTTCCGGAAGTTCGTTCCGGCGGCGGTGGCGGGCGGGGTGCTGCTCGTCGCGGGAGGCGGCTATCTGCTGCTCGGGACGTCGCCAGGGGCGGACCTGCCACGGCCCCTGCCAGCCACGGCCTCCGAGACTCGCGAAGCGCCTGGGGCGGACTCGCCCACGTCGCCCGCCGTCAATGGACAGGGGCTGAGCGCCGCCGTCGGTCTGGCTCCGGCGGGCGGTGCGGCGGCTTCAGCGGACGGGGCTCCACGTGTCGGTGCGGCGGTGGCGACAGGAGCCGGGACGCAACCCTCAGGCACGGTGGGCGGTGCGGCGGTGGCGACAGGAGCCGGGACTCAACTCGCCGGCACCGCGAAGACTCTGGCGGACGGCGAGGAGATGGCACCGGAAGGTGGCCTTCCGACCGAGGGCACGGCGCCCGCGAGTACCGCGAAGGCCGAAGGAGGCTCCACGACGGAGCGGAAGGTCGTCGCGCGGCGGGAGGTGAAGGGAGACCTCGGCACGCTGGAGTTCCGCATCCGGCCGTACGCCATCGTGTACCTGGACGGGAAGAAGGTCGGCGAGACGCCGTTCGCTCCCATCGACGTGCCCGAGGGCATCTACGCGGTGACGGCCGTCAACCCGAAGCTCGGCAAGAAGGTGACTCGGAGCATCGAGGTGAAGGCCGGCGAGGCCAACGTCTTCAAGCTCAACCTGCTGGAGGAGTGAGGGCCGCGAAGTCGCGCGGGCCTACGGCTCGTCCTTCGCGGTGCTCTCCTGCGCCGGAGCCGCCGGAGCCGTCGGAGCCTCTGGCTGCGCGGTCTGCGCCGGCTTGCGGGGCTGGCCCACCACCGTGTCCAGCGCCGAGCCCAGGGCCGACCCGAAGCGCTGGCCTACCTCCGAGCCTGCGGCGCCCAGCCGGGAGCGCAGGTCCGTGGACGCGCGCGTGGGAGCTGGCGTGGCAGCCGGCGTCGTGGCGGCGGCGGGCTTCTCGGCGACGGACGCCTCGGCCTGGGGAGGCGCTGCCGCCGGCTCCTCCACTGGCTTCTCCGCGTCGGCGTCGCCCGTGCGCTTGGAGTTGGAGGCGGTGGTCCCCAGCTTGCGCAGCACCTGCTTGCGCACCGACTCGAAGTCCCGCCGGACCTTGGGCGCGACCTGCAAGGGCAGCGCGGACTCCGGCTGGAGCGACAGCCCGGCGCGGAACTCCTCCAGCGCCTGCTTCCGCCGGCCTAGGTCGGCCAGGACGATGCCTCGGTACAGCGCCACCTTCGCCTGCTCTTCAATGGTGGACGCCACCTGCTTCGCCTGGGACAGCCAGTTGAGCGCCTTCTCGTACTCGAGCGACTCGTACAGGTGCTCGGCGCGCTCGATGCGGCGCTGGAAGGAGCTCAGGGCTTCCTCGGACCCGGAGGCGCCCGTGTCGCTTCCCAGCGCCACGCGGGGCAGGGTGCACAGGCACAGCAGTGCCAGCAGGGGTACCGAGACTCTCAGGGGAAGGTGGGATTCCATGCCTTCCAAACCTACCATGGGGCCCCGTTCGCGCGCTGGAGGCGCCGGGCCGGGGCAGGTGGGCCGTCTCCCTGACTGTGCGGCTGGTAACAGCGGTTTCCACCTGGTCACTCCAGTTACCACTGTCTGACGGCATGGCGCCCGGACTCGCGGGCCCGCCTGCCTCGGAACATGCAGTCCCAGCGGTTCGCGAAAGAGCTGGCATGTCTTCTGCTCAGGGAAAACGCGAAACGCCAGGGACACCTCCATCGCCCACGAGCAGGGGCCCCCCTCACCCTGGCGTTCGCCTCTGCTCTGGGCTCATCCGACCCAATCCATGACCCGAACCTTCCATTGGCTCTCCACCGTGACGGCGATGTTCGCCGGCATGGCCACCCTGACCGGCCTCCCGACGTCCGCCGAGGCCGCCGCCTCTCAGGAGGCCCCTGCCGCGCGGGACGTGTCTCCGGAGATCGTCTCCGCGATGCGGCGTGACCTGGGTCTCACCGAGGAGCAGGTCCACCGCCGGCTCGCCTTCGAGGCGAAAGCTCCGGGGCTCGAGAAGGCGCTGCGCCAACAACTGGGTGCGAAGTTCGGTGGCGCCTGGCTCGACGCCGCGGGTGGCCAGCTCGTCGTCGGTGTCACGGATGAGGCCAGCGCCGCCCGGGTCCGGCTCGCGGGCGCGCTGCCCCAGCGCGTGACGCGGAGCCTGGCGCAGCTGGAGCGCGTGAAGGCGGAGCTGGACGGCAACGTCCAGGAGCTCTCGCCCGCCATCCACTCTTGGTACGTCGACCTGCCCACCAACACCGTCGTCGTCTACGCGGATGCCGCCAGCCAGTCGCAGCTCCGCGCCGACGCCTTCGTGGCGCGCAGCAGCGGCGCGAAGGACGGCTCCATCCGCGTCGTCCCGTCCACCCATGCGCCGCAGCTGGCGTACGACGTGCGCGGCGGTGACCCGTACTACTTCAGCAACTACCGCTGCTCGGTGGGCTTCTCCGTCAACGGCGGCTTCGTCACCGCGGGCCACTGTGGCGGGGCGGGCACCGCGACCACCGGCCACAACGGCGTGGCGATGGGCACCATCCGCGCGTCCGTCTTCCCCGGCAACGACTTCGGCTGGGTGGCGACCAACGGCTCGTGGACTCCGCAGCCCTGGGTCTACAACTACGCTGGCGCCAACGTGACGGTCGCCGGCTCGCAGGAGGCTCCGCTCAACGCGTCCATCTGTCGGTCCGGCTACACCACCGGCTGGCGCTGCGGGGTGCTCCAGGCGAAGAACGTGACGGTCAACTACTCCAACGGCCCCGTCTATGGCCTCAGCAGGACCAACGCTTGCGCGGATGGCGGTGACTCGGGTGGCTCGGTCATCTCCGGCAACCAGGCGCAGGGTGTGACGTCCGGCGTGGCGGGGACGTGCGCCAATGGCAACCCTCCGCAGACGTTCTACCAGCCCATCAACCCCATCCTGAGCACCTACGGCCTGACGCTCCGGACCACGGGCGGTGGTGGCGGTGGCGCGTCGTTCATCTCGCGCTGGAATGGCAAGTGCATCGACGTGCCCAACTCCAACTTCTCCGACGGCGTGCAGCTCCAGATGTGGGACTGCAACAACAGCGGCGCGCAGAAGTGGACCTTCATCAACGGCACGCTCCAGGCAGGCGGCAAGTGCATGGACGTGGCCTGGGCGTCGACGGCCAACGGCGCGGCCATCCAGCTCGCCAACTGCAACGGCAACCCGGCTCAGCAGTTCGTGCTGAGCGGCGCCGGGGACCTGGTCAGCGTGCTCGCCAACAAGTGCGTGGACATCGCGGCGTGGAATGGGAACAGCGGCGCCAAGCTGCACATCTGGGAGTGCACCGGCGCTGCGAACCAGAAGTGGGACTACCGCTGACCTGAGCCGGGTGCGTGCCCCGCCCGCGAGCGACAGGCGGGTGGGGTTCGCTTCTGGCACGGCGGGAAACCCACGGGCTCCCAGTCACTCCGCGCGTGAGTGGCTGGGAGCCTGATGCGTTCGTCGCTTCTTGTGCCTGCTCACGGGAGCAGGCTGGAGCCCAGCCATCAAGGAAGCTGATGGCTCATCGCTTCTTACGGCTGGTGGGCTGATGCCTTCGAGCGCAGCTTGAGGCGCATGGATGCCCACACCGACGGCGCTGGCGACAGACAGCGCCTCCTTCAAGCGCCCTTCGTACCGCGCTGGGGCTCCTTGAGCGCAGGGCACCTGCTGGTGCCGCTGTGCGCGGTGGTCAGTCTCCTGCCCTTCGTGTCCACGGGAGTCGCACTGGTGGCGGGAGTCGGCGTGGCACTGACGGTGGGCAACCCCTACGTGGACTTCACCCGCCGGGCCACCCACGCGCTGCTGTCGCTCGCGGTGGTGGGGCTGGGCGCGGGCATGGACCTGCGCGTGGTCGCCGCCGTGGGGGCAGGGGGCGTGCTCTACACGGTGGTGGGCATCGGCACCTGCCTGCTGCTGGGAATCCTGCTGGCCCGGGTGCTCGGGGTGTCACGGGAGGCGGGCCTGCTCATCAGCATCGGCACGGCCATCTGCGGAGGAAGTGCCATCGCGGCGGTGGTGCCGGTGTTGCGCCCGAAGGAGCAGGAGGTGTCCGTGGCGCTGGGCACGGTGTTCCTGCTCAACGCGGTGGCCCTCTTCGCCTTTCCGGCCGTGGGGCACGTGCTTCAGTTGGACGCGAACCAGTTCGGGCTGTGGAGCGCCCTGGCCATCCACGACACCAGCTCCGTGGTGGGCGCGGCCTTGCGGTACAGCCCGGAGTCGCTGGCGGTGGCCACCACCGTCAAGCTGGCCCGTGCGCTGTGGATTGTCCCGCTGACGCTGGGGGTGGGGGCGTGGCAACGCCGGAAGGGCGGGGTGGCGCTTCAGGGGCGGACGCGCTGGCCTTGGTTCATCCTCGGGTTCCTCGCGGCGGCGGCGCTCGTCGCCTGGGTGCCCGGGCTCCAGCCCGCGGGACATGTGGTGGCGGGCGTCTCCCGGCAGGTGCTGGTGTTGACCCTGTTCCTCATCGGGGCCAACCTCACCCGGAGCGCCGTCCGCGCCGTGGGCATGCGGCCCCTGCTCCAGGGGCTGCTGCTATGGGTGGTCATGGCCAGCCTGAGCCTGGGCGCCATCCTGTTCCACCTCGTCGCATGAGGTCGCCACCGTCACGGCTGGACGGGCGGCGTGGCACGGGCATGCCTCAGGAAGTGGCCGGCGACTCCCGCGGGGGCGTCCACCGGCAGGACCCATGAGAAGGCGCGCTTCACGTGCAGCCCGGACAGCGGCAGCAGGCGGAAGCGGCCCGAGGCCAGCTCTCCCTGGATGCTCCAACGGGAGAGGAAGCCCACGCCGAGGCCCGCGGACACGGCGCCCTTGATGGCCTCGGTGCTGCCGAGCTGCAGGTCTCCCGGCTGGGGGCCCCGGCGCCGCACGCCGACACGCTTCAGGGCGCGCTCCAGCACGGCACGCGTTCCCGAGCCCTGCTCGCGCCAGAGCAGCGGCACCGTCCGGAGCGACTCCACCGTGCGCACCCGCAGCAGCTCCGCCGGAGCCCGCGAGGCGGTGACGGGCACCAGCTCGTCATCCAGGTAGTGCTCCAGCCGGATGCGCGAGGCCCGGGCGTGTCCTTCCACCAGCCCCAGCGGCACGCGTCCTTCGCTCACCCATGCGAGCACCTGCTCGGTGTTGCCCACCTCCAGCCGCACCTGCACGCCCCGGTGGTCTCGCAGGAAGGACGCGAGCAGGTCTGGCACGACGTAGCTCGCCACCGTCGTGCTGGCCGCCAGCTCCAGCTCGCCACTCAGCGCTGCTTCTCCCGCCACCGCGAGCGCCGCTTCGTCCAGGAGCCGGTGATGGCGCTGGGCGTACTCCAGCAGGATGCGCCCGGCTTCGTTGAGGCGCACGCCTCGCGCGGTGCGCACCAGCAGGGGGCGGCCACAGTCATGCTCGAGCTGGCGCACCTGCGCGGTGACGGCCGGCTGCGACAGGTGCAGGAGCCGCGAGGCCGCGGACATCTGGCCTGTCGTCGCCACGACACGGAAGGTTTCGAGACGGCGAGGGTCGAGACGGGAAGACAGGGCGGGCTCCGGACGGAACGGGTCGACGCTTCGTCGGAACAGAAGCCCTGTCGCGGTCCACGCGCAAGTGCGCAGGGACCTGGCGCCCCGGGGTTCAGGGGGCGTCGCCGAGCACGGTGCTACTGCACACGGCCATGCCGGGGAAGGCGGAGAACCCCCGCTGGCAGCCGACGTCGCGAATGGCGAGGGCGCGCTGCCGGGCATCGAAGACCTGCAGGGCCGTGGAGAGCTCCGACACGAGCTGGGCCTTGAGGGCCTCGGTCTGGCTGCTGGGGCCGGAGGCCAGCCCCCGGTAGGTGGCAATCTCCAGCAGCGCGTCGAAGACCGCGCCCAGGGCCGCTTCGGTGGTGCGCTCGGCGGGCGGCAGCGCGGAGAAGTTCACTCCCGTCTCCCAGACGTGCCGCAGCACGTGCATCGTCTGGACGCACTCCGCGTTGGACATGTCGATGGTGAAGGTGCGCTGCAGCCCGGTGGGGCCGTAACTGGAGGACGCATCGGTGCAGACGTGGTGGGAGATGCGGTCGGCCAGCGTGTGCAGATAGATGCCGGCCCGGGCCTCGGGCGCATTGGCTCCGATATAGGTGTCGAAGTCGGTGGCGAGCACGCCGGCCTCATCATCGATGACCTGCGGGCCGGTCTGGAGGTTGAAGGGAACGGCCGTCGGTCCCACCGCCGCGAGGCTCCCGGAGATGGTGCCCGGCTGTCCGCCGAACTGGTAGCACGCCGGACCGAGCGCATAGCCGCCACCGGACGTGGGCACCGTCAGGCCGGCAGCGCAGGCGCGACCGGGAGCCGAGCCCCCGAGCGCCCACGCGCGCAGGTTGGTGAGCAGCACCTCGTCCACGTCCTCGGCGTCCGGATGCAGGCCGTCCACGGTGGGGTCGGGCGCCGTGGAGCCTCCATTGCGCGGGGCGACGAAGTGGAAGAGCACGCCGCCGGTGGCGAAGTTGCCCCGGTTGACGCCGTTGATGGAGCGGGTGGTGCGCTGCACGCCATCGGAGAGCGGCGCCCCCGAGAGGGTGCGCGGCTCGAAGACGCTCAAGTCGGTGGCCTGGTCGTAGGCGGCAATCCAGTAGGCCTTGTCGGCCGGAAAGCCCACGGCCTGGGCGAGCAGGTGGGTGGTATCGGCGTGGACGAGGCTGCGGCCGCCGCTCGACTGCGCCTGGGCATTTCCCGCCGCGGCGAGCGCCGCGGTCTTGCACTGCGCCGATGCGTTTCCAGGCGCGCAGCCGGCGGGGAGCGGCTGGCAGTTGAGCGGTGTTCCTCCATCGGTGGCGTAGCAGAGGTCCTCGCCGAAGCCGAAGCTGGAGGTGGACAGCAGGAGGGTGGCAAGCATCAGGAGTCTTGGGTGCATGCCCTCCGCGAACACGCGCCAGCCCTACAGGTTGCGCGGCGCCCTGGCCTGCGCTTGGGACTGAGGGTGTCCTGCACCGCGCGAGCGCGAGCGCGGGCAGGCCTCGTCCGCTCAGCGCGCGCCCGTTACCTGGAGGCGCGCATCGGTCAGCTTCTCGCCCCGGAGGAAGGCCTTCATGCGCTCCAGGATGCGCGGGTCCGACTGGAAGAGGCCGTCATGGCCCGCCCCCTCCAGCACCAGGTGCACGGCCCTGGACAGCCCGGGGCGCAGCGCCTCCGCGTTGTCGGGAGGCGTGCGGCCATCCAGTGTGCCGCTGATCATCAACACGGAGACCTGCGCCTTCAGCGGGCCCCGGAAGCCCTCGCCCAGGTCCACCACCCCGGGAGCCCAGGCGGCCTCCGCCACGCCCGCGTTGACCGCTCCCCCCAGCAGGGCCGTGCGTGCCTCACGGGCAATCCGGGCGCTGCGAGCAGGGCTGATTCCGGACGCGGCATCCATGGCCAACGACATGGGCCCCAGCTCTCCTCTTCGGAGGTCCGACGCGAAGGGGGCCATCGCCTCGAAGTGTCCCGCCTCCAGCACGGGGAGCAGCGTCAGGAAGCGCTCGAAGGTGGCCGGGTCTCGCAGTGACTCGAACGTGGCCCGCTGCAGGTCGAACCGGGTTGCAATCCACGTCCGCTCGGTGCCCGTCTTGTCATCCGTGAACTTCACGGTGCGCGGACCGCGCCCCAGCGCATCCATCAGGGTCCGCAGCCGGACCCTGAGTCCCTTGCCCTTCGGCTCCCGGGCGCGCAGCAGCGCGTCCCAGCGGTCCAGCAGCGCCTCGGCCTGGGCGGGCCGCTTCCAGGTGTCGTCCGGCCCCTCCACTCCGGCCAGGATGGCGTGGTCCACCTTGTCCGCATGGTGCCGCAGGTACGCCAGTCCCAGGTGCGTCCCGTAGCTGATGCCCCAGAGGTTCAAGCGGGGCACGCCCAGGGCCTCGCGAAGGGACTCCAGGTCCTCGGCGCTCTCCACCGTGGTGTAGGCGCCCAGGTCCACGCCCGCGGCGGTCCACGCCTGCGCGGCCTCGGTGGTGGCCTTCTTCAGCGTCGCGGTCAGCAGCGCCTCATCCACCGGCTGGTCCAGTGGGACCGACCAGGGGTGGCCCAGCTCGGGGTGGAAGGTGGACTGCCCCGTGCCTCGCTGGTCCAGGGCGATGACGTCCGCCACCTCGCGAAGCGCCAGGAAGAGGTCATGGCGGACGCCTCTCGCGGCATCGATGCCCGAGCCGCCCGGTCCGCCCGCGAGATAGACGATGGGCGCTCCCGGCTTCGGGTTCGTGCTCTTGAAGCGGACGAAGCGCAGAGTGAGCGAGGCGCCCTCGGGCCGGGCGTGTCGCACGGGGACGGTCAGGTGGCCCAGCTCGGTCTCCACTGTCCGACCATCCCTGGCGCGGAAGGTGTGGGGCTCCAATCGAAGGTCCGCGGCATGCGCCAGGACGAAGGGGGTGAGCAGGGTGAAGAGCAGCAGGGCTCGCATGAATCTCCTCCAGTGGGTGTGCCCTGAAACTAGGAGTCACCCGGGCCTCGCGGGGGAGCGCATCGCCCAGCGTCTCGTGACGTCGCCCAGGTGCGAGGCGAGGGGCGCCGGACTGCGTATGCTGGCGTCATGTCTCGCTGGCTGCTCATCGCGTGCCTGGGAATCTTCCTCATGGCCCAGACGCCCGTTCCCTCGATTGAAGAGGCGCGGGTCGAGGTGCACGCGGAAGACCTCCCCGTGGAACGCGCCCTGGCTCCCGGCGGTGAAGGCTGGCGCACCGTGTCGATGTGGCGCGTCGCCGAGGGGCCAGCTCCCTTCTGGATTCGCACCCGCGTCCACGTCCCTCCGCGAGCACCCGGGGAGCCCACGCCCGCCCTGGCCCTTTCCCTGCTGGGCTCGTGGGAGGCCTGGTGGGACGGAGCGCTCCTGGGGCGCAACGGCCGCGTGGGACGCACGCCCGGGGAGGAGGTTCCGGGCAACGTGGACCTGCTGCTCCCCCTGCCACCGGAGCACGCCACCCCGGGCCCGCACCTGCTGGTGATACGGGCCTCGGCGCATCATCGGGGGTTCCAGCCCATCGGCATGCTCTACCGCCTCCAGGTGGGTGAGGCCTCACAGCTCGCCCGCTCCCGCCTGCTCTGGCTCGTGCCGTCCCTGGCCACGCTGGGGGCCATGGTGCTGATGGGGCTGCTCCACCTTGCGCGGTACTTCCTGGAGCGGCGCAGCCGCGCCACGCTGTTGCTGGGGCTGCTCTGCCTGGCCGCCTCGGCGCTGCTGCTCCTCGAAGCGTGGCGGGGGCTCGCGAGCTATCCCTACCCACTGCACATCGTCCGGCTCTGGCTCCTGTCCGCCTTCGTGTTGGCCGTGGCCGTCCTCCTGCCGGCCACCCTGCACGTGGCCTTCGCCGAGCCGCGCCGAGCCCCCTGGTGGGGGCTGCTGGCGGTGAGCCTGCTCGGCCTCCTGGCGGTCCGGGGCTTCGATGGCAGGAACGCCCTGGGCCTGGGGCTCTCCCTGGTCGTGTCCCTGGTCATCGTGGTGCGCGCCAGGCTTCGGCGTGAACCCGGCGCATGGGCGGCCCTGGGGGGACTGGGCTTCGCGATGGCGCTCTACCTCCTGTCGCCCCAGGACTTTCCCGAGCGCGGCTTCTTCATCGCCTTCGGAGGACTGCTGCTGTGCCTGGGAGGCGTGCATGCCCACCAGCTCCGCCGCCAGCAACAGCGCCTGGACGACGCCACGCGCGCGTCGGAGCGCCTCCAACTGGAGCTGCTCAAACGCAGCATCCAGCCCCACTTCCTGATGAACACCCTGGGCGCCGTGAGTGAGTGGGTGGAGACGGAGCCCACCCAGGCCGTGCGCTTCATCGAGTCGCTGGGCGCCGTGTACCGGCACCTCCTCGGCGTGTCGGGCGAGCGGAGCATCTCCCTGGCCCGGGAACTGGAGCTGTGTCGCGCCTACCTGGAGGTCATGGGCTACCGCCATGGTCTCACCTTCACGCTGGAGGCCCCGGGCGTGGATGGCGAAGCGACGGTGCCGCCTGCCGTGCTCCACACCCTGCTGGAGAATGCCTTCACCCACAACCGCTACACCGCGCCGGTGACCTTCCGCCTCCAGGAAGGGCGTGCGGGAGGCCGACGGCGCTACACCTTCAGCGCGCCGACCGGCACGCGTGCGGCTGCGGGCATGGGGGAGGGCACGGGAAGCCGTTACCTCGAAGCGCGGCTGAACGAGACCTTCCCTGGCGCGTGGAGCCTGGAGGCCGGGCCCACGGAGGCGGGGTGGACCACGGTGATGGAGGTTCCCGCATGAAGGTGCTCATCGTGGAGGACGAGCCCCTGGCGGCCCGGCGCCTGGCGCGACTCAGCCAGGAACTGCTGGGCCCGGGCGTGCCGCCGCCCCTCGTGCGCGACAGCCTCGCGGACGCGCGAGAGGTGCTGGCCGGACGCACCGTGGACCTGATGCTGCTGGACCTGAACCTCGCGGGGGAGGACGGCTTCCGACTGCTGGAAGAGGCGGCGGCGGGTTCCTTCCACACGGTGGTGGTTTCAGCGAACACGGACCAGGCCCTGCGCGCCTTCGAACTCGGGGTGCTGGACTTCGTGGCCAAGCCCTACACGCGCGAGCGGCTGGCCACGGCCCTCACGCGCGTCCAGGGCCGTGCCGCGGCACCGCTGCGGACCCTGGCCGTGCGCAAGGGCGGAAGCATCCTCCGCGTGCCGCTGGAGACCGTGGCCTACATCCAGGGGGCCGGGGACTACGCGGAATTGGTGCTGCGCGCTGGTGGCACCGAGTTGAGCGAGAAGAGCCTGGACCGACTGGAGGTCCTGCTCCCCTCGGACTTCGTGCGCATCCACCGCTCCTATCTGGTCCCCCTCCAGGACGTGGCCCGCTTGTGGACTCAAGAAGGCTCACGCACGTCCGTGGAGCTGAAGGCGGGCACGCGGCTTCCCGTGGGCCGAAGCCGCGTGAAGGCACTCAAGGAGCGGTTGGAGCCCACGTCCGTGGACTCCGGGATGCCGCCACGGAAGTAGCGGACCTGGCCCTCGGCGCGCGCCGTGCACTGCTCGCGTTTCCCCAGGCGCTACTCGCAGGTGAACACGGGCGGCAGGTCCTCGATGTTGATGTGGCAGGGCGTGGCCTCGAAGGCGCCGAAGCGCTGCTGCGACGCCGTGGCGCCGAAGGACACGTAGTACGCACCCTGGCCTCCGCCGCTGGCGCCCAGGTCGAGCGACTGGAGGAAGACGCCGCCGGACTGCGCGGACCCGAGGGTGCTCGTGTTGTTGCACTGCCCGTCGCGCTCGGCGGTGAAGACGATGGTCCACCGGTCCTGGAACGGTCCCGCCGAGGTGTCGTCATGGTGGACGACCTTGTAGAAGCCCGCATCGAGCGGGAGGGCATTCGCCTCGGCCCAGTCCTCGGTGTAGCCGTCCGCCTTGCCCAGCTCGAAGGTAATCCCCTTCTCCCACGGGGCGATCTTGCCCTGCTTGAACCGGGCGCAGGCGCCCGGCTTGTCCGTGAGCATGAGCAGGGCGGAGCGGTTGTCGCCGTTGAGCGTCAGGAGGATGGCCTCCCTGGGATGGAAGAGGCTGGCCTGGAGCTCCTCGTTGGAGAGTGACACGCCCTGCTTGGCGAGCACCTCGGCCACCTCGCTGGAGGAGGGGGTGGCGACTTCGGTGCCGCAGCCCCAGGCCGACAGGGACAGGATGAGAAGGGACGCTGAACGATTCATGGATGGACTCGCTGGTGGTGAAGGCGGGCTGGATTCAGGCCGCCATCCACTACGAGTCGCCCACGACCTCACCGTCCCAGGATTCCCACCCGTCTTCACGAAGCGCCGACAGGTCGACTACCGTCCCGGCCCATGACGCCCTACACGATGCTACACCTCGCACTCGCGGGAGCGTTCTTCGTGCTCGCGCTGGTGCACTCGGCGACGTGGGCGGCGGTGCGCTCCCAGCGCGTCCAGCTCTGGCTGGCCTCGAGCTTCCTCGGGTTCGCGGTGCTCAGCTTCACCACGGGGCTCACCAGCCGCGAAGCCAGCGCGGTGTTCTCCGACACGCGCCCCTGGCTCCTGCTCGGCGCGCTCACGTCGGTCCTCCTTCCATACCCCCTGCTGCGCGTCGTGTGGTCGCTGCTGGACCTGCCGCTCACGCGCTGGCGGCGGGTGATGCTGGGGGTGGCCGTCGCGCTCGGCGTCGTACGGGTGGTGGACATCTCCTGGTCCGTGTTCACGCTGCCGGCGACGGGGTTGACCGCGGAGGCGCTCTCGCGGGCGACGGCGGGCCTGAGCCTTCCGCTGTTCTGGCTGCTCGCGACGTGCGTGGCCGGGACCTGGGCGCTGGAAGCGGCACGGCTCCTGCGGCGCCGCGGCGCGATGGCCGCCGCCGTGCTCGTGGCCGCGCTCTGTGCGCTCGCGCTCCTGGCCCGTGAGCTCGCCATCGACGTCGGCTGGAGCCCGGGGCCTCCGCTCTTCGCGCTCGTGGGGCTCCCGTTCCTGCTGCTCGCGTCCACCGCGCTCGCCATCCTCACCGCGCGCTCGCTCCGGGGCGCGGACCTGGGCACCGGCATCCATCGGTACCGCCGGCTGGTGCGGCTCGGCCGCGGCGGCATGGGCGAGGTGTGGCTCGCGGTGAGGACGGGCCGCGCGGGCTTCCATCGACTCGTCGTCCTCAAGCGGATGCTGGAGGAGGGCCACGAGGACCCTGCCGTCCGGCTCCACCGCTTCATCGGAGAAGCCCGCACCGCCGCCAGCCTCCATCACCCGCACCTCGTGTCTGTCTATGACCTCGGGCAGGTGGATGGTGGCTGGTTCATCGTCATGGAGTACCTGAGTGGCGTGAGCGTGCTGGAGCTCGTCCGGCGCGTGAACAAGGGCGCCGTGCTGCCGCTCGAGGTCATCGTCGAAATCTGCCAGCAGGCGCTGCGCGGGCTGGCCTACGCGCACGAGCGCGGCGTGATTCATCGCGACATCAGCGCGGACAACCTCGTGGTGTCCTTCGATGGCGTGGTGAAGGTGGTCGACTTCGGCATCGCGCATGGCTCCGGGCAGCCGCAGGAGCGCGTCTCGGAAACCGTGACGGTGCCTTCCGTGAGCCGCCTGACGGAGGTGGGCGGCATCATCGGGAAGTTCGTGTACATGCCCCCCGAGCGTCGCGAGGGGGCCGAGGCCACCGTGTCCGGCGACCTCTTCGCGCTCGGCTGCGTCCTGTACGAGCTGCTCTTCGGCCTGATCCCCGGTGTCTCGTCGGGGGCCATCCGGCTTCCGCGCCTGGAGCGCCCCGACGCGCCGGCTCCATATCGAATGCTCAGGGACCTCCTGGACATCGCGCTCCACCCGCAGCCGGAGCAACGCTACGCCGACGCGAAGGCCTTCCAGCGTGAGCTCGAAGTGGTCCGGCACCAGCTTCCAGCGGTCGACCTCACGAGCTGGCTGCGGGAGAACTTCGCGGAGCGGTGGGCTCGCGAGCGGGCGTTGTCGGAGCTCAGGGACCCCACGCCCGCCGAGGTCGAAGCCCTGCTCACGCGCGAGCTACCCTCGGCGCCCATTCCCGACGTGGAGGACGAGGCGACGCGGCTCATCCCGCCTCGAGATGCGCAGCCCGTCGGCGGGCAGGACACGACCATCGTCCACCGCAACCGCTGAGGCGGCGCCCGCCGATTGACAGAGAGACCCCACGCCCTTCCTCACCGTCGCATTCGAGCCCTGAGCACGGGAGCGCGTGGCATAGGCTCCAGCGCATGCTGACCCGGCTCACGCGGCTGGAAGTCGAGGGGTTCCGCTCGCTGCGCGACGTGGTGCTGTGCCCACGGCCCCTGGAGGTGTTCCTGGATGCACGGGGCACTGCCACGCGAGACCTGGCCGCGCTCTTCACGCTCCTGCGGGAGCTGGCCGAGGGACGGCTCCAGCAGCATCTGGCGCGGCCCGGCGTGCTGGACGGCCTGGGCGCCCGGGGGCTCATGCGGCTGGGGCTGGGCGTGGATTTCAACATGTACCGCGTGGAGCTCCGGCACCTTCCCGAGGGCGTGTGGCGCCTCACGAAGGAGGAGCTGGACCTCCATGCGGGCGCGTCGATGAGCCTCATCGACCCGTCGACCGACGCTCCCCACGAGGAGTCAATGCTCCCCATTTACGCGGCCCGGGAGCCCGAGAGCACGCCTGACTCCTGCGGCGGCACTGACGACGCGGAGGCCCGGTTCCTGGGCTTCGTCGTCAGCAATGCGCTGTGGCACGTCCGCCAGTTCCTGCGCGGCTTCCGCGTCCAGCCCGCCGGCGACTTCACCACGACGGGGGACACGGTCCTCCTCCTGGAGGAGCCCGACCTGGACCTGCCCGCGAACGCCCTCTGGGACCGGGTCCAGTCCGCTCGCACGGCGTCCTCCCGCTCCCAGGTGCTGCTGTGCACGCCGTCGGTGACGCTGGCGGACGCGTTCGACCTCGAGGAGGTCGAACGTGTCGACACCGCCGACGGCGTGTCCCGCTTCCAGCCGCTCGTGCCGCGTCAGGAGGCCTGACGCGGAGCAGGTCAGGTCGACAGCTTCGCGGTGAGGTCGATGGAGGTGGGGCTCGTCGGCACGGGGAACGTCTTGCCGGCGGCCTTGCCGAAGTCGAGCGTCTTCAGGTCGATGGAGTACACGAGCCACCCGGCATGCCCCTCAGGCCGCTGCCGTGTCCCGAGGGTGCGAAGGACTTGCCACCCATCTCCACGGGCCTGGCATCCCAGGGCGACAGGTTCGAGTAGCCTCCGAGGTTCTCGAGCTGGAGCGGGAAGGGCGGGTCGTTGGTCAGGACGGCCACGGGGTTGGAGTAGATGTTCGGCTTCCCGTCGATGAACTCCACGACGATGCTGTTGCCGCTGGCATCGTGGATGGGGAGGTGCAGCGGCAGCAGCTTGAGTGTCTGGCTTTGGAAAGGAACGGAGGTCCGCGTTCCGACGGGACGCGCTTGCGTCCTCCTCACCGGGCGCGACAGGGCCCCCGTGCTTATCGTGCTCTTATAGCTTTCCGCTGATGAGGTGGACGTGACGAAGCAGGCGAAGGCGCGAAGCAGCCGGGCGAACGAGAAGCGCTCCGACACGGCGCTGTTGATCATCGACGTCATCAACGACCTGGACTTCCCTGGTGGAGAGAAGGTCCTGCCGTGGGCCCTGCGGATGGTGGACCGGCTGGGGCCCTTCGCCGCGAGGATGCGGCGGGCCGGAGTGCCGGTCATCTACGTCAACGACAACTTCGGGTACTGGCGCAGCAACTTCAGCGACATCTACAAGCACTGCACGCGGCCAGGCATCCGGGGCCGCGACGTCGCGCGAGCCCTCAAGCCCGTGCCGGACGACTACTTCATCCTCAAGCCCAAGCACTCGGCCTTCTTCGCCACCTCGCTGGTGCCCCTGCTGGAGCACCTGGGCACGAAGAAGCTCATCCTCGCGGGCATCGCCACCAACCTCTGCATCTTCTTCAGTGCCCACGACGCGCACATGCACGAGTACAAGCTCACCGTGCTGAGTGACTGTTGCGCCGCCGAGAGTGACGAGGACCATGACCTCGCGCTCTCACAGCTCCAGCGCTTCCTCCGCGTGCGGGTCTGCCGGAGCGATGAGCTGAAGCTGACCGCGAAGCGGAAGCGCAGCTCGGCGAAGCGGCCTCCACCTTCGAAGTGAGGCGCGGGCGGGGGTCGCATACACTTCCCAGCCATGACGGACAAGCAGCATGAGCTGGTCTCCCTCCTCCAGAAGATCAACGACCTGCACTACATCGAGACCTACAACAGGGTCGAGCTGCCGCAGGCCGAGTACCTCGCCATCCTGCGCAAGGCCCAGGACGGCAATGCCGCGCTCATCGACGGCGTCCGGCGGCTCCTCTCCGAGGGAGTGAGCCTCGACTTCAAGACCATCAATGGCCACACGCCCCTGGCTGTCGCGGTGACGCACAACAACGTCGAGGTGGTCCAGCTCCTGCTCGAGCATGGCGCCGACCTCCATTCGACGGCCGGCTACGACACGCCGCTGCACCGGGCGGCGGAGTTCGGAGCCGACAGGGTGGTCCGGCTCCTCATCGAGAAGGGGCTGGACCCGCGAGGAAAGACGCCGGGCGGCCGGACTGTCCTGTCCGCTGCTCGAAGCTCGAGGCACAGCAAGAATGTGGTCCCCCTGCTGGTCGAGCTCTTGAAGAAGACGAAGTCAGAGCGACCGCCCCCGCCGAAGAAGGCGAAGGAGCTCTCCGAGGAGAACGTCACCCGCTACCTGTCCGGCACCGCGCCGGAGCGGCTGGCGGCCCGGGACTGGGAGGCGCTCCGGGACTTCATGGACAGTGTCTTCGTCGAGGAGTACTCGGTCACCATCGACCAGCTCTACGAGAGCATCGAAGAGCACGGCGGCATGAGGCCGCACCTGGTCTTCGCCTGCATCGGCCTCATCAAGCAGGTCTCGACCCGGGAGCCCAGGCAGAAGACGGTCAAGAAGGTCTCGAAGAATGTCTACGTCCACCACGGCGACCTGGAGGTCGATGGGAGCCTGAAGGTGGGCTCGTTGATGGTGACCGGCAATCTGAAGGTGAAGGGGAAGGCCGAGAACGTCCAGGGCCGCCAGCTCTTCGTGGGGGGCGACTTCGAGTGCGACACCTTCTATACGGAGGGCCCCGTGGTCATCGGAGGCGACCTCCGGGCCCGGGCCGTCGACGCCTACTACAATGACTACGGCCTGGAGGTTCGCGGCGTGCTGAAGGCCGACACGCTGACGATTGAGCGCCACCAGGTGATGGCGGGCCGGTTCGACGTCCAGCAGCGAATCGACAAATAGCGTCAACGGAGCCGCGCGGGTGGACCCGCGCATCCGTGGGTGCGTCCTGTCAGGACCTTCACGCGTCAAGGGCGGGCGGGCTCCCGCCTTCCCTTGCCGCCACCGGGGGCCTGGCCATGGCGGTGCGCAGACGCTGCATCAACTCCGGGCTCAGGCTCTCTCCCACGCGTCGCTCAATGTGGCCGAGGAGCTTGTACATGTCAGCGCAGTAGACAGTGGGATTGTCGAAGCCGTTGCGCTCGGAGTAGCGGTGCGCCAGCAGCCCGCCTCCGCACACGTATTTGTAGACGCAGGACTTGCACTTGGGCGCCAGCCCTTCCTCGCCGGCCTGGAGGTGCAGGAAGAGGTCCTTGGTGAAGATGTCCTCCATGTCGTTGTGCAGGACATTGAGCCCCATCTTGGTGAGGCCGTCGGCCACCGACTTCAGCGAATCGGTCGGCTCGATGCCGCCGTCCGTCTCGATGACGACCAGCGCCTTGGGGTAGGTGCTCAGCAGGTCCACGTAGCTGCCGCGGGCGCCGAAGATGAGCTGGATGATCTGCTCGAAGAGCGACACCACCACGCCCTGGCTGTTCTGGAACCACTCGTCGAAGATGGGAATGAGCCAGTCCGCCAGCGGTGTGTCCTCGAAGGGAGCCACCTTGCCGGGGGGCGGGCTCTCGTACGTGCCGTCCATGGGCAGGAACGAGATGCGCTTGAAGCCCAGCTCCACGAAGTGGCGGTAGGTGCGCAGCGGGTCCTGCTTCAGGTTGATGACACACAGCGCGCCACCGAGCACCTTGCTGCCCTTTTCACTGCTCTGCAGCCGCCGGACGGCGCCGACCACGTCCGCGTGGCTGCCACTCCCGCTACCGCGGTAGACCCGGTTCGCGTCATTGACGTCCTCCGGGCCATCCAGGCTGACGCCCACGCCAATGCCCAGCTCATACAGGGTGTCGACCCACGCGTCGTTCAGCAAGGTGGCGTTGGTCTGCATCCCGAAGTTGAGGCGCACCTTCGGGCACTCCTCCCGGAAGATCTGCACTGCGCGACGGTAGTAGTCCTGCCCCAGGAGCATGGGCTCGCCGCCGTGAAAGATGATCTGCGCGGGCGTGCCGGCGAGCGCCACCTTGCGGGCCACCGCGCGCAGCACCTCTTCGCTCATCTTCCGTGGCTGCTTGCGCCACGTCTGGTCCGCCAGGTTGTACATGTAGCAGTACTTGCAATCGAGGTTGCACCGACTGGCGACCTTCATGATGTACACCTGCGGCATGAACAGCTTGCCGGGGCTCACGCGGGCCGGCATGCCCGGCATCATCTGGGAGGACGTTGGAGACGTGCTCATGGGGACCTCGGTGCGGGGGCGGGCTTCACTGGGGACGGTGGACGGGCAGGTGGCCCGCCCGGAGCGGCTCGCGGCGGCGAGGGGCACCGCCGGAGCCTGGGGACAGCGAAAGGCCGGAGCGTGCCCGGGTGCTACCAGCTGACGTTGATGTGCAGCGAGAAGTTGCTGGCGACCTCGTTGATGTCATTGAACTCGATGAGGCCATATTCCTTGAGCCGCGTGCCGATGACGTCCCGGACGACGGCGTTCTTGATCGTCTCATCCACCGCCTTGCTCATCTCCACGACCTGGTCCTTGGACATCTTGTGACCGGCCGCCAGGTTGAAGTTGAACGCCGTGACGATTTCCCGCGCGCGCTGGGCCGGGTCATTGCAGTCCGCTTCCTGCGCCTGGGCGGTGCCCGGCGCCGCCGCCGCGACTACCGCCGCGGCCCCGAGGCCCAGCTTGCCGAGGAAGCCGCGACGGCTGTCCGCGGTCTCGGTGCTCTCCGGCTGCTGCTCGGGCGGCTTCACGTTCTTGCGATCAGACATGTTTGTCTCTCTTTCGTCGGATGGGGTGCCGCACACTGCGCATATGAGTGTGTATCGGGCCAAGTAAGGCATTCAATACGTGGTAACCCGTATAGAAATGCTTGAGCAGCCAGTGCGTTAAAATACGCAAAAACTGTATTTGAGGTCTCCCTTGACACCGTATGAGAGGGTGCCCCAGCCGAGGCAATGACACCTCACCGGCAGTCACGAGGCGCAGGAAGGTCCTTCGTGGGCTGGGAATGACCCACACGGTCTGCCATTGACCAGGGTGGACTTCAGATGCGGTGCGTGCGCTTCAGCCGGTAGGCAATACGTCCCCGGCTCATCGCCGTGACTCCTCTCGAGCCGGCAATCCCTCGTCCAGGAGCGTCTTGAGCTTCGGTAGCATGCGCTCGGCGGGGGCCTGGTGGGGGCGGCACCCACGTGTTGAGCGCCAGCGCCCCTCCTCCCGAGCTGGGGAGGCGCTGCGCACCATGCTGAGCGAGCGGACCATGGGCATGGGCGTCCAGGCGCAGGGTACGGCCCGCTCGACCCCGAGCGCATCGCCGACACCCTCCGCGAGCGCGTCAGCGAGGCGGTGCGCAAGGAGCTGAAGAACGGCTCCGCCACTCCTCCCCTGGCCTGATGAGTCACGCGTCCGGGGTCGGGTGACGGCCGCGGGAAGCGCGGGCCCGGCCTGCTTCGCGCCGGGCCCGCGCCGCTGTCTCACGTCACGGCGAATACACTTCCGCGAGGGCGCTGCCACTCACGCAGCCCACCGCGAGGACCTCACCGGTCGGCAGCGGGGTGAGCGTGTGGCTTGAGCGCGCGGCCAGCATGCTCGCCGTGGGCTTCCAGGCGTTGGTGGCCGGGTCGTACAGGTCCGCGCTGGCCTGGAGGTTGGAGACGCTGGAGCCGCCAATCTTCCAGATTCCTCCCGCCGTCAGCACCGCGCCCGAAGGCAGCACGGCGCTCGCGTGGTCATGGCGTGGCGTGGCCATGCTGCCCGCGGAAGCCCAGACACCGACCGCCTGGAACTTCTCCGCCGAGGCCAGCGAGCCCTGGCCGACGTACGAGCCGGTTCCCATGAGCCCACCGACGGCGAGCGGGTTGCCCGAGCCCAGCAGGTGCAGGGTGAAGTTGCTGCGGGCCTGGGCCAGGTTCGACGTGGTGAGCCAGCTCCCGGTGCTCGGCGTGTACACCTCCGTGCTGGCGAGCCGGTACAGGGTCGTGAAGACCTGGTAGTGGCCGCCCGCGATGAGCACCCGGCCGTCACTCATGAGCACGGCGGAGTGGTTGATGCGGCCCGTGGCGAGGTTGCCCGAGGAGGACCACGTGCCGGTGGCCGGGTCATACAGCTCGGTGCTGGTCGGGTAGATGCCGCCGTCGCTTCGCCCACCGGTGACGAGCACCTGGCCCGAGGCCAGGACGGTCGCCGTGAAGTAGACGCGCGCGGTCAGCAGGCTGCCGGTGGCCGTCCAGGTGCCGGTGGCCGGGTCGTACAGCTCCGAGGTGGTGACGGTGCTGTCGAAGTTGCCGCCCACGACGAGCACCTGGCCCGAGGGCAACAGGGTTGCGACGGCATTTCCGCGCGGCTCGGTCATGTCACCCACGGGCGTCCACGTCCGGGCGACGGGGTCATACAGCTCCGCGCTGGCCAGCGAGCCGGCGCTGTCGTTTCCTCCCGCCACGAGCACCTGGCCGGAGTCCAGGAGGGTGGCGGTGTGTCCGCACCGGTTCGTGGAGAGCGGAGCGGTGACATTCCACGTGAAGCGGCCCGCGTCATACAGCTCCGCCGTGGCGGTGTAGCCGGCCGTGGGCGACACGTAACCGCCGGCAACGAGCACCTGCCCGGAGCGCAGGAGTTCCACGGCAGCGCCGGTGCGGGCGGTCATCGCCATGCTGACCGTCGCGCTCCACGTCCCGGTGGCCGGGTCATACACCTCCGCGGCACCGAAGCTGTCGACGAGGAACACCTTGCCCGAGGGCAGCAGGAAGGCGCGGTGGCTGGAATGGGATTGCGTCATGCTGCCGGTGTAGGCCCAGGTGTTGGTCGCCGGGTCATAGAGTTCGGCGGTGAGGGTGCTGCCGCCGCCCGCCACCAGGACCTTGCCCGAGGGCAGCAGCGTCGCCGAGTGGTTGGAGCGCGCCAGTCCCAGCTGCGGGCCCGAGGTCCAGGCGTTGGTGGCCGGGTCGTACACCTCCACGGTCCTCAGCGTGGTGGTCCGGCTGCTGCCACCCGCCACCAGGACCTTGCCCGAGGGCAGCCGCGTCGCCGTGTGCCGGTAGCGGGCGGCGAGGAGGCTCGGACCCACCGACCAGGCGTTGGTGGATGGGTCATACACATCCACGTTGCTGGTGGGACCTGCGGGCGAGCTGCTGGCGGCGCCGCCGGTGATGAGGACCTTGCCCGAGGCGAGCAGGACGTCCTTGCCCACGCCGCGCGCACGCGGGCTGGTGGGAGTGGCCGTCCAGGTGCCGGTGGCCGGGTCATACAGCTCCGCCGTGGCCAGATAGACGCCCGCGAGGCAGCAGGTGTAGCCATTGGCCACCAGCACCTTGCCGTTGTTGAGCAGGGTGGCGGTGTGCTCCGAGCGAGAGATGGTCATCGCGCCGGTGGCCGTCCAGGTGCCGGTGGCCGGGTCGTACAGCTCCGCGGCCGCCACCGTGGAACCGTTGGAGCCGCCCGTGACGAGCACCTGCCCGGAGGCCAGCCGCGTCGCCGAGGCATTGTACCGGCTGGTCATCGCGCTGCCGGTGGCGCGCCACTGGGGCGTTCCCAGCGCAGCGCGCTGCGTGTCGGGGGCCCGGGAATCCGTGGCGGGCGCATCCGCTCCACAGGCCATACATGCCAGGAGCAGGACAAGGGAGGGAAGTACTGCAAGTCTTTTCATCATGAGGAGTCGCCTTTGCGGGGTAGCCCTGGCACACCATGGAAGAACCCTGGCGGCGGGCTGACTCACATCCTGATATCCGTGCACTCACGGAGCAAAGGCAGAACGGGTGCGCGAGCGAGCCGGGAACGAGCCAGCGACAGGGCACGGGGCGAAAGGCTGGTGCGCGCGTTGGATGGCTTTCATCGGCGCACTCACGTCACTGCTCGCGAGCTGGCAATCCCTCATCCAGGAACGCCTTCAGCTCCGGGAGCACGCGCTCGGGGTGTTCCTGGTGGGGGCTGTGCCCGGCGTCCACGCGCAGCAGCCGCGCCTGGGGAAACCTCCGCGCCGCCTCTTCCCCGAGAGACAGGGGCAGGACATCCTCCTTCTCGCCCCACACGAGCAGCACCGGCGCCTTCACCTCACCCAATCGCTCGCGCCGGTGGAACACCGGCCCCGTCACCGGCACCAGCGTGTTGAACGCCCGCGCCCCCGCGTCCCGGCCTTCGGGCACCGAGAGCAGCTCATACGCCAGCGCCCCCAGCCGCTCGCCCAGCGGCGTGGGAGGCGGCGGTATCAGCCGGGACCAGGCCCACGGCCCCAGCGAGCGCGCCAGCCGCTCCGGCCCGGCACGGAAGAACAGGCGCGCCTTGCGCTCCAGCTCCGGCCCCAGCCCCATCGCATCCACCAGGGCCAGCCGCTCCACCGGCACCCGGCCGCGCAGCGCCAGCTCCAGCCCCACCAGCCCGCCCAGCGAGTGGCCCACCACCGCCACCGGCCCCGTGCCTGGCTGGAGCAGCAATTCCTCCACCGGCTCCGTGAAGAAGCGCACCCCGTCCTCCGCCGAGTCCATGGCCCCCTCGGGCGCCGAGGACATCCCGAAGCCGGGCAGGTCCACCGCCAGCACCCGGTGCCCCCGGGCCAGCGCCGTCAGGTAGACGAACCACGTGGACGCCGCCCCGCCCCGCCCATGGAGCAGCACCACCGTGGGCCCCTTTCCACCCTCCAGGACCCGCAACGCCCCGCCGCCCGGCAGCCAGCGCACCGTCGCCGTCACGGCCGGGGCCAGTTGCCCCAGCAGCCCCGCCTCCACCGCGCCCACCGCCGGAGCCTTCGCCGGGGCCTTCATGGGCGCCCCCCAGGACGCACGGGACGGGCCGGCTTCCACCCGGAGTGGAACGGCGGGAGGCGGGACGGGGGAGGGTGGGACATGGGAAGGGGCGCTCCATCAGGGGCGGTCGGACGCGCAACTTACTGGAATGGCCGGGCTTCTGCGGTGTTGAGCCCGATGCCCGGGAACCCCTAGGCTGCCCGCCGCCAGTCCGACACGAGGCGACATGAACACGGATATCCGCGCGCTCACCGAGCGCGTGCAGCAGGAAAGCAGCTTCGTCGAGGTCCTCAACCAGGAGACCGGCAAGGTCATCGTCGGCCAGCGCTACATGCTGGAGCGCATCCTCATCGGCCTGCTCTGCAACGGCCACGTGCTGCTGGAGGGCGTGCCCGGCCTCGCCAAGACGCTCACCGTGCGCACCGTGGCGGACGCGCTCAGCGCCACCTTCATGCGCATCCAGTTCACGCCGGACCTGCTGCCCGCCGACGTGGTGGGCACGATGATCTACAACCAGCAGGCGGCGAACTTCACCGTCCGCAAGGGCCCCATCTTCGCGAACATCGTCCTCGCGGACGAAATCAACCGCGCCCCCGCCAAGGTCCAGTCCGCCCTCCTGGAGGCCATGGCCGAGCGCCAGGTCACCATCGGCGACCAGTCCTTCGGGCTGCCCTCTCCGTTCCTCGTGCTGGCCACCCAGAACCCGATTGAGCAGGAAGGCACCTACCCGCTGCCCGAGGCGCAGGTGGACCGCTTCATGCTCAAGGTGAAGGTGGGCTACCCCACGCGGGATGAAGAGAAGGTCATCATGGACCGGATGTCCGGGGGCACCACGCCCAAGGCACAGAAGGTCATCAACCTGGAGCACCTGGTCCGCGCCCGCGAGCTCGTCCACCAGATCTACATGGACGAGAAGGTGAAGGAGTACATCCTCAACGTGGTGTTCGCCACGCGCGAGCCCAACAAGTACGGCCTCAAGGACCTGGCGGACTACATCCAGTTCGGCGCCTCACCGCGCGCCACCATCTCCCTGGCCCAGGCCGCCCGCGCCCACGCCTTCCTGCGCCACCGCGGCTTCGTCACCCCCGAGGACGTGAAGGCGATTGCCTTCGACGTGCTCCGCCACCGCATCGCCATGACGTACGAGGCGGAGGCCGAGGAGCTCACCGCGGAGAAGATCATCCAGCGCGTCTTCGACCGCGTCGAAGTCCCCTGACACGCCCGTGCTCCCCAAGGACCTCATCCGCCGCATCCGCAAGCTGGAGATTCGCACCCGCAAGGTGGTCTCCGACATGCTCGCGGGTCAGTACCACTCGGTCTTCAAGGGCCGCGGCATGGCCTTCTCCGAGGTGCGGCAGTACCAGCCCGGTGACGAAATCCGCATCATCGACTGGAACGTCACCGCGCGCATGAACGAGGCCTACGTCAAGGTCTTCACCGAGGAGCGCGAGCTGACGGTGATGCTCCTGGTGGACGTGTCCGCCTCCAAGGAGTTCGGCTCGAAGGACCGCACCAAGGCGGAGATTGCCGCCGAGGTCGCCGCGCAGATTGCCTTCAGCGCCATTGCCAACAACGACAGGGTGGGGCTCATCCTCTTCTCGGACCGGGTGGAGAAGGTGGTGCCGCCGCGCAAGGGCCGCACGCACGTGCTGCGGCTGGTGAGCGACATCCTCACCTTCAAGCCGCAGGGGAAGGGGACGGACCTGGCCACGGGGCTCACCTACCTGCGACAGGTGGCGAAGCGGAAGGCCGTCACGTTCCTCATCTCCGACTTCATGGCGCGCGACTACGAGAAGCCGCTGCGGCTGGTGGGGCGCAAGCACGACTTGGTGCCGGTGGTGGTGGAAGACCCGATGGAGGCGGACTTCCCGCGCATGGGGCTGGTGGACATGGAGGACCCGGAGACGGGTGAGCGCTTCGTCGTCGACACCAGCGACCCGCGCGTGCGGGGCCGCTTCGCCCGCGCCATGCAGGCCGCGCGCGACGAGCGCCGCAAGCTGTTCAAGAAGCTGGAGCTGGACCACGTGGAGCTGCGGGCCGGCGATGACCACGGCAAGGCGCTCGCGCAGTTCTTCCGCGCGCGGGCCCGGAGGATGGCGGCGTGAAGCGGCTCCTGCCCCTGCTGGCCCTGCTGTGGATGGCCGCGCTGCCGGCGTGGGGCGCGCAGCCCCCCGGCGCGCCCGCGGACGAGGCGGTGCAGCCTCAGGACGTGTCGGTGCGCGTGGAGCCGAAGCAGGTGCGCATCGGCGACCCGTTCGTCTACGAGGTGGTCCTCACCCACCCGAAGGACCAGCGCTACGAGCTGGTGCTGCCCAAGGAGACGGGCGACTTCGAGCTGCTGGACCAGACGCGCCAGCGCCAGGACGGGCCGGACTCGGCCACCACCACCTTTGGCGTGCGCATGTCCGCCTTCGCGCTGGGCACGGTGCAGGTGCCGGCGCTCACCTTCGACGTGGCCACGCCGGACGGGCCGAAGAAGTTCTCCCTGCCGGGCCGCGAGGTGGACGTGACGTCCACGCTGCCGGCGGACGCGGACGGGCAGGGCGCGGAGCTGTTCGACTACCAGCCGCCGCAGGAGGTGCCCATCCGCTCGTGGCAGCTGGTGCTGACGGTGCTGGGCGTGCTGGCGGCGGGCCTGCTGGCCTGGGCGCTGTGGCGCTGGTGGAAGAACCGCCCGAAGCACGTGGTGGTGGTGCCGCCGCTGCCGCTGGACGTGCGCACCCGCAAGGCGCTGGATGCGCTCAAGGCCGAGGACCTGCCCGCGCGCGGCCACGTGAAGGACTACTACTTCCGCCTGTCCGAAATCATCCGTGGCTACCTCGGTGAGCGCTACGCCTTCGAGGCGCTGGAGTGCACCAGCTCCGAGCTGATGGCCTCGCTGCGCCGCCTGCCCACCCCCGGCCTCCCCGAGGCCGCGCTCATGCGCTTCGTGTCCGAGTCGGACATGGTGAAGTACGCGCGCGCGGATGCCTCTCCCGAGTCCTGCCGCGACGCGCTCGGCTTCGCCTACGCGCTCCTCGACAAGACGTACGTCCCGCCCCCGCCGCCCCAGGCTCCCGTCAATGCCGCCGCTCCCCGCGTTCAATAACCCCGAGGCGCTCTGGGGGCTGCTGCTCGTGCCGATGCTGCTGGTGCAGGCCTGGCGGGAGCGGCGCGCCCGCGCCACGCTGCGCTTCTCCGGAGCGCACGTCTTCGGCCGGAGCCGCAAGGGCTTTCGCACGTACCTGCTGCCCTTGCTCCCGCTGCTGCGCGCGGCGGCGGTGACGGCGGCCATCCTCGCCATCGCCCGGCCGCAGGGGCGCGACTCGCGCGTGCGGGACTTGTCGGTGGAGGGCATCGACATCGTGGTGGCGCTGGACCTGTCCACGTCGATGGAGGCCGGAGACTTCCGCCCGCAGAACCGCATGCACGTGGCCAAGGAGGTGCTCAGCGAGTTCATCGCCAACCGGGTGAATGACCGCATCGGCCTGGTGGTGTTCGCGGGCGCGGCCTACACGCAGGCGCCGCTGACGCTGGACTACGGCGTGCTGAAGGAGGTCATCAAGCAGCTGCGCACCCGCGTGCTGGAGGACGGCACGGCCATTGGTGACGCGCTGGCCACCTCGCTCAACCGCCTGCGCGACTCGGAGGCCAAGAGCCGCGTGGTGGTGCTGATTACCGACGGCGACAACAACGCCGGGAAGATCAGCCCCATGGACTCGGCCAACATGGCCCAGGCGCTCAACGTGCCCATCTACACGATTCTGGTGGGCAAGGGCGGCAAGGTGCCCTTCCCGCAGGGCACCGACTTGTTCGGCAACACCGTGTGGCGCGAGACGGAGATTCCCATCAACCCGGAGCTGATGCAGGACATCGCGGACCGCACCGGCGGCGAGTACTACCGCGCCACGGACCCCGAAGGCCTGCGCGCGGGCCTGCAGAAGGTGCTCGACTCGCTGGAGCGCTCGAAGCTGATGGAGGGCGGCGCCAGCGCCACCTACCGCGAGGAGTTCCATCCGTTCCTGCTGGCCGCCTTCGGCCTCGCGGCGCTGGAATTGCTCCTGCGCGCGTCCTTCCTGAGGGTCTTCCCGTGACGCCCGTGGAACCCTGGCGCTTCACCGTGCTCGGCTACCAGGCGGGACTGGCGCAGCCGTTCTACCTGCTGCTGATGGTGCTGGGCGTGCTGCTGGGCCTGCTCGCACTGGTGGGAGCGCTGCGCCGTCGCAGCCGCGTGCGCGCCCTGCTGAACGAGCGTCACGCGGAGCGCTTCACCCCGGGCGTCTCCGTGTGGCGTCCGTCCATGCAGAGCGGCCTGTATGGGCTGGGGCTGGCCCTCTTCGGCTTCGCGCTGGCGCAGCCGCAGTGTGGCACGAAGAGCGAGCTGACCAAGCGCAGGGGCATCGACGTGGTGGTGGCGCTGGACGCGTCCAAGTCCATGCTCGCGCGGGACGTGCAGCCCAGCCGCCTGGAGCGCGCGAAGCTGGAGCTGACGACGCTGCTGGACGAGCTGAAGGGCGACCGCGTGGGCCTGGTGGTGTTCGCGGGCGACGCGTTCATCCAGTCGCCGCTGACGTCGGACTACTCGGCGGTGAAGCTGTTCCTGCGCGCGGTGGACCCGGAGGTGATGCCCCAGGGCGGCACCAACGTGGGCGCGGCGCTGAAGCTGGCGAAGCAGGTGCTGGACAACGCGGACCGCGGCTCGAAGGAGCGCGTGGTGGTGCTGCTGTCGGACGGCGAGGACCTCTTCGGCGAAGTGGCCGAGGCCAGCGAGGCGCTGAAGGAGGCGGGCGTCCCGGTGCTGGCGGTGGGCGTGGGCTCCGAGTCCGGCGAGCCCATCCCCGTCTATGACAGGCGGGGCGAGTTCGTGGACTACAAGAAGGACGCGGCGGGAGACACGGTGATTACGCGGCTGGACCGCGCGGGGCTGACAGCCATCGCCGAGGCCTCCGGGGGCTCCTTCTATTTCCAGCCGCGCGGCGTGGCCATGGCGCAGGTGGTGGAGCGCATCGACCAGATGCAGAAGAGCGAGCTGGAGAGCCGGGTGACGGTCCGCTACGACGAGCGCTTCCAGTCCTTCGCCATTCCGGGGCTGGCGCTGCTCGCGCTGGGCATGTTGCTGCTGCCGTCCTCGCGCCGGAGGTCTTCGTCGTGAGCGCGGAGCGGGGCATGGAGTCGCGTGGGAACGCGGCGCGCCTGTTGGCCTGGGCGCTGGTGGTGGCGCTGGCGCTGCCGTCGTCCGCCGGGGCGGCGGGGCCGCTGGAGAAGGACCATCCGCTGGTGCAGCAGGGACGCGAGGCGTACACGGCGGGCCGCTTCGAGGATGCGCTCGCGGCCTTCGAGGCGGCGAAGAAGGAGCTGCCGAATGACCCCGCGGTGGACTTCAACCGCGCGGACGCGCTGGCCAAGCTGGGGAAGATTCCCGAGGCGCAGGAGGTCTTCCGCGGCGTGACGGAGTCCAACCGGCCCGACCTGCGGCAGAAGGCCTGGTACAACCTGGGCAACCTGCACGCGACGACGGGAGACCGGCAGGAGGCGCTGAAGTCCTACCGGCGCGCGCTCACGCTGGACCCGCAGGACGTGCAGGCCCGCCACAACTACGAGGTGGTGCTGCGCAACCTGCCTCCGCCCCAGCAGAACCAGCCCGACGGCGGCGCGGATGGAGGCGCCGACGGTGGCAGTGACGGCGGGCGTCCGGACTCGGGCGCTGACGGTGGGCAGAAGGGCGATGGCGGCACGCCCCAGGATGGAGGCACGGACGGCGGCGCGGATGGCGGCGCCGACGGTGGCAGTGCCGATGGCGGCTCGGACGGCGGCGCGGATGGCGGCCAGGGGGATGGCGGCAGCGACGGCGGCGCGGATGGGGGCGGGGACGGTGGAGAGCAGGGGCCGGAGCAGAAGGGCGATGGCGGCTCGGACGGCGGCGCGGATGGTGGACAGGACGACGGCGAGGGGGACTCCCAGGACGGTGGCAGTGACGGCGGCAGTGCGGGAGAAGAGGACGCGGAGGACGCCGCGGATGGCGGGATGAGCCCGGCGGACCTGGACCGGCAGGAAGCGGAGCGCCTGCTGGATGCGATGAAGCAGAACGAGCGGAATCTCCAGCTCTGGCGTTTCCAGCAGAAGAAGAAGCAGAGGAAGCCCAATGAGAAGGACTGGTAGCGCCCGCGGGGCCATGCTGGCCGTGCTCGCCCTGCTGGCCACTGCGCCGGCCTGGGCGAACGACGACCTCGATTTCTACCAGACGGTGGACCGCGAAGAGGTCGGGAGCCAGGACCCGTTCCGCCTGACGGTGGTGGTGGTGGACGCGCCGCCCAACGCACAGGTGCAACTGCCGGAGTCGGACGACTTCGAGGTCCTCTCCAGCTCACGCAGCAGCCAGCGCTCGATTTCGCTGTCGGGTGGCGGCCCGGCCGTCATCCAGGACATCACCCGGTACACGCTGGTGATGCGGGCCAATCGCGCCGGCAGGCTGAAGATTCCGCCCTCGCAAATCACGGTGCGCGGGAAGACGTACAGGACGCAGCCGGTGGAGGTTTCCGTGAGGGCGGGCCGGCTGGGCTCGTCGCCGCCCTCCAGTCAGTCCGGGAGCTCGTTGCCGGACCCGTTCGCGAGCGCTCCCTCCACGCAGAGGCCGGACCCGTTCGGGGACGCGCTGGAGGAGGACGAGCCCACGATTCCGCGCGGAGACTCGGACCTGTTCCTGCGCTCGAGCCTGGACCGGGACGAGGTCTTCGTGGGCGAGCAGTTGACGCTGTCGCTCTTCATCTACTCGCGGGTGGACCTGTCCAGCGTGGACTCCGTCACCATGCCCAAGCTGGAGGGCTTCTGGACGGAGGAGGTGGAGAGCCCCACGCAGCTGTCCGGTGAGCAGAAGATTGTCGACGGAATCCCATACCGGGCCTACCTGCTGCGCCGCCGCGCGTTGTTCCCGGTGAAGGCCGGCGCGCTGTCCATCACCCCCGCCGAGGCGGACATCACCACCGGCTTCCTCTTCGCGGGCCACCGCGTGCACCGCGTCTCCAACGGGCTGAAGGTGAAGGTGAAGCCGCTGCCGCCGGGCGCTCCGCCGGGCATGTCCAACGCGCACGTGGGGAGCTGGCGGCTGTCCATGGACGTGTCGCAGACGCGCGTGGAGCTGGGCCAGCCCGTCACGGTGAAGGTCATCCTGGAGGGCGTGGGCAACGTGAAGAACGTCACCCCGCCGAAGCTCACCGGCCCGGCCGCGCTCAAAATCTATGACCCGACCACCACCGACAAGGTGGCGCCGCAGCGCAACCGCGTGCAGGGCCGCCGCGTGGTGGAGTACCTGGTGATGCCGCAGCGCACGGGCACCTTCACGCTGCCCGCGCTGGAGTTCCCCTTCTTCGACCCGCGTGCGCAGTCGTACGACGTCGCTCGCACGGACCCGGTGACGATTACGGTGGAGGCGGGCGCGGGCGGTGTGTCGGCGCTGCCCGCGTCGCCGTCGCAGGTGGCGGATGCGGCCAACGAGCAGAAGAACGTGCTGACGGCGGGCGGGCTGCGGCCGGTGCGCTACCAGGCGCGCTTCGTGACGCCGTCCGAGCCGCCCTGGAAGCGGAGCTTCTTCCTTCCGGCGGTGCTGGCGCCGCTGGGGCTGCTGCTGGGCGTGGCCCTCATCGGCGGGGTGCGCGGGAAGCTGGCCACCCGCACGGAGGCGGACCGCGGCCGGCAGCAGGCGAAGGCCGCGCGCAAGCGGCTGGCGGAAGCGGAGAAGCTGCAGGGAGGCGGCAACGTGGGGGCCTTCTACGGAGAGGTGGAGAAGGCGGTGCATGGCTTCCTGGAGGCGCGCCTGGGCGTGCCGGTGGGCGGCCTCACGCGCGACGTGCTCGCCGAGCGGCTGACGGCGGCTGGCGCGGATGCGGAGCGGCGCTCGAAGGTGCTGTTCGTGCTGGAGGCGTGTGACCTCGGCCGCTATGGCGGCGGAGGCAACCCCGCCGAGCGTCAGAAGGTGATGGACGCCGCGGCGGCGGCCATGGAGGGCTGGGCGTGAGCGGCTACTACACGCCGGAAGAGGCGCAGGACGTCTTCCTGAAGGCCAACGAGGCGTACGCGCGCGAGGACTACGCGGCGGCGCAGGCGGGCTACGAGAAGCTGCTGACGAACGGCCATGGTGGGCAGGACGTGCTCTACAACCTGGGCACCACGCACCTGGCGCGGGGAGACCTGGGCCGGGCGGTGCTGGCCCTGGAGCAGGCGAAGAAGGAAGGCAGCCGCGCGCCGGACCTGGAGGCCAACCTGTCCGTGGCCCGCGCGCGCCAGGTGGACAAGGTGGTGGGCGCCACGGCGGAGGAGGAGTTCCTTCCCCGCGTGGCGGCGGCCACGGATGGCAACGTGGTGGCGTGGACCTTCCTCGGTACCTGGGTGGCGGCCTTCGCCCTGGTGCTGCTGTGGCGCGCGCTCCGCCCGGGCCGGCGCACGGGGGTGGGGGTGGTGGCCGCGCTGCTCTTCGCGGTGGCGGTGCCCTCGGGGCTGCTCCTCGCCACGCATGCATGGGTGGACGAAACGGTGCACGAGGCCGTGGTGCTGGCCCCCACGCTGGTGGCGCGCGAGCTGCCCCAGCCCGGCGCCCGCTCCATCTTCGAGGTCCACGCCGGCCTCAAGGTGCGGCTCCTGGAGGAGACGGGCCGCTTCGTCCGCATCCGCCTCCCCAATGGCCTGGAGGGTTGGGCCGAGCGGGACGGGATAGCGGAAATCTGAAGCCCTGGCGGATGCCCGCCGGGAAGTGTCGCTCGACGGGGCTTGGAAGCGCGCGAGGCCCCGGCGATAGACTGGGCGCGGGAGGGAAGGCGGCTTCTTCCTGGAGGTCGTGGCTCCGTGTTCGAGGTCGAGGCGCGCGTCGGCAAGAATCGGCTGGTGGTGCGCATCTGGGGAGACCTCGACGATGCGGAAGCGCGCCAGATTGGCGACGCCGCCGTGCGCGCCGTCGACCGGCTGCGGCCGGGGCTCGACATCCTGTCGGACCTCAGTGGCCTGACGCGAGTCCCGGTGGAGTGCGCGGCGCAGCTCCGGCGCATCGTCGAGGCCGCGCAGGCGCGAGGCCTGCGCCAGGTGGTGCGGGTGGTGGGGCGCTCCGCGGAGGCCGCCCTCCAGTTCCAGCGCATCAGCCGGAGCATCGGCTACGAGGCCTACCTGGCCTTCTCCCTGGAGGAGGCGGAGCGGATGCTGGACGGTGGCGAGCCTCCGTGAGCCGTGCCGGGAGGCGGGCCCTCCGGTTCAGCTCCGCCGGCCGGTGAGGCGCGCGAAGAGGCCGGGCTTCTGCGGCTTGCGCTCACCCGCGGACGCGGCGGCAAGGCCCGTCACCTTGAGCAGGTTCTGCTGGAAGACGGCATTGCCCGGCTCCAGCTCCACGGCGCGCTCCAGGAGTTCCGCGGCGCGCGCGTAGTCCTTGCGCTGGTGGACGAGGATGAGGGCCAGCTTGCTGTAGAGGACCGCGGCCTCGGGCACGCGGGCGATGGCGCGCGTGAGCACCTCGATGGCGCGCTCCACCTGGCCGTCGCGCTCCAGCCGCACCGCGCGCTGGAGGAAGTCCTCCGCCGTCGCCGGGGCGAAGCCCGTGGGGGGCGCATCCAGGGGCATGGTGGGGCGGGACGGCCGGGGCGGAGGCGTGGGGGCCGCGGCGCGAGCGCTTGGGGCGAGGGGGGGCTGCGCGCGGGCCGGGGTGGGCTGGGCCGGCGCGGGGGGCGGTGGGCGCGAGGCCCTGGGCGGCGGCGGCGGTTCCTCGTCACCGAGCGCCATGGGCTCCGGCGATAGGAACTCGTTGCCGTCCAGCACCGGCAGCTCTTCCGGGGGCAAGGGCAGGGAGGGCGCGCCGGGGATGCGGTGCAGCTCCACCACGCCGCGCTCCAGCAGGGCCTTGAGGACGACCTTCACCTCGATTTCCGGCAGCCGGGCCGCGAGCGCCAGCTCCGGCACGGGCTGGACGCCGTCGATGAAGGACGCGATGTGGGCCTCGAACGGGTGGAGCGGCTGGAGGGCGATGTCCAGCCCGGCCCGCAGGCGCGGCACCGTGTGCGAGTCCATGGGCACGGTGAAGCGCGCGGTGGCGAGGTCGTGCGGGGTGGGCGGCTTCGGCGGAGGAGGCTGGGGCACCTCCAGCGTGCGCGTGCGCTGGGGAGGCGACAGCAGCGCCCGGACGATGGTGGGCTCGGTCGCGACGTACTCCCCGCTGGCCTGGTCTGCGTCCAGCAGCAGCCCGCAGTGCCCGCACTGGAAGTCGTTCCCGGCCACTGCCCCCTGGCACTCGGGACATTCGAGGTTTGCAGCCATTTCCGGCTCATCATAGCGCCCGCGGGTCACCGCCGCCCGGGTGCGCTGGCGCCCAATACGGGCTTCACCCGCCTGTCAGGCCGGCTAATCAGCGGGCATGAGGGCGACCGGGGTCGGGATGCGTTGGGACTCCAGCAGGGAAGTTGGGGCAACCGCGCGGGGAGCGGCTTACGTATGGGCGATGCGGGTGACACCCGACAATCGACGTAACCACCCTGTTGCGTGGGGGCCCCCCGGGGCTATACCGCGCGCCGCAGGTGGCACCGGCATCGGGGGGTGGCGCAGGCCCGCGAGCCATCCCGCAGTGGTCTCGAGTCGCGTCCGGAGAACCATGGCTGGCAATTACCAGGCACCCTTCCACATCCTGCTCGTCGAGGATGAACCGGTCATCCGAGAGCTGGTGCGCTCGATGTTGAGCGATGGCTCCGTGGACGTGGTGTGCGCGGCCAACGGGCTGGAAGGGCTGAAGCTGGCGCGCAGCCAGACGTTCCACCTCATCCTGATGGACGTGGTGCTGCCGCAGCTCGACGGCATCTCCGTGTGCCGCATCATCAAGAGCGACCCGGCCACCTCCTACGTGCCGCTCTACATGCTCACCGCGAAGGCGAAGAAGTCAGACATGGAGAGCGCCACGCTGGCTGGCGCGGATGGCTACATCCACAAGCCCTTCCGCGGTGCGGAGTTGATGGCGCTGGTGGAGCGGCTGCGAGCGGGGCCGGTGAAGACCGAGCCCGCCTGAGCCTTCGTCCAGCCCCTCAGGGCAGGCGCGGGTGGAGGAAGCGCGCCAGGGCGATGAAGTCGTCCCAGTCCAGCTCGCCGAACTCCAGTGCCACGCCGTCCACGTCGCGGCGCCGGATGCTGCACCTGGTGACGATTTCGCGGTCGCCGGGCAGGGGCACGGCGATGGTGAGCTCCCGCATGGTGTCCGCGGGGTGGGCCTGGAGGAACAGGCCGGCCATGGACACGTCTCGCGCCCGGACATTCACCGTCCGGCCCGCCAGGAGCACCTTCACGGGGATGTCGGCCTCGACGCGCGGGTGGAAGCGCTCGACCGTCTTGGGGTCAGTGGGAGTCATCACCGGTGCATCTCCTCTGCGTGCGACAGGGTGCGACAACTCTGAGGCACGCGGCAGGAGAGGCAAGTTTCCGTCCGCCCCGTCCGTCCCGTGGGACGGACCCTCCTCCCGGACCGTGGAGGGTGTCGTCCCCTCGCGTTCGGGCCATGTGCTTGGGATTGCTGGGCTTTCGTTCTGGCACGCCGGCTGAAGAAGGCCCTCCCGCAACCCACCGCAGGAGGCGGCCCATGGACCACGACAAACGGATTCCCTCGCTGACCATCACCCACACCGTGCAGCGGCAGACGCCGAAGGACGAGTTCGGCACGGTGCTGGCGCGCGCGGCACAGGAGGTGGTGCGCTCGGGCGCGGGAATCGTCGGGGGGATGATTCCGGCGGGCCCCATCGTCAGCGCGGCCATCTCCAGCACCCGGGCGGTGGTGTCGGCCGTGGCCACCACGCCGGGCTCCGCGAGCACCACGGTGCCGGTGGCGGGGGGCACGGGCAGCGGCGGGAGCGTGGGGGGCGCGGGCTCGACGGGCGCCACGGGCAGTGGGGACGCGTGGGACTTGCTGGAGGCGCAGCGGGCGCTCAGCGCGGACGGCCAGAAGTTCAACATGGCCTACCTGCAGCTCCAGAACGAGATGCAGAAGGAGAGCCGCGAGCACAACGCCATCTCCAACATCATGAAGGTCCGCCACGACTCCGCGAAAGCGGCCATCAACAACATCCGCTGAGGAGCCGCGCGAGCCATGGCCATGGACAAGGTGGGCCCGGTGGGCGGAGCGGGCGTGTCGCCCGCGGTGGAGCCTGGACGGGAGCGGTTTGGGAAGGTGCTGGAAGAAGCGCGGGGGCCTGCCCGGGGCGCCGGGTTGCCGGTGGCCACGGAAGGGCCGCCGGGGAATGCGCCCGTGGAAGCCCCACGCGGAGCGAGCCGGGCGGAAGCGGTGGGCCGGGCCTCACCGGGCTGCGCGGAGGTGAAGCCGGGCGCGCGGGTGGACTCGGTGCAGGCGGCGCGCGAGCAGCAGGCGGCGCAGGTGTTGGACCGGGTGGGGCAGGCGCAGAAGCGGTTGGACACCATCCTCAAGCTCGCGGAGTCCGGCCGCACCTTCACAGCAGCGGAGTTACTCGCGCTGCAGGCCCACGTCTACCGGGCGAGCCAGGAGCTCGACCTCGCCGGCAAGGTCGTCGAGAAGGCGACCGGCGGCGTCAAGCAGGTCCTCCAGACCCAGGTTTGAGGAGCACCCATCATGCGATTCCCTCCCCGACGCTGTCTCATCTTCCTCCTGCTCCTGGGCGCCAGTGCGTGCCGGGAGCGCATCCAGCACGGCCTGGACGAGCGGCAGGCCAACGAGCTCCAGGCGGTGCTCATCGAGCGCGGGCTCGACGCCCGCAAGGTGCCGGAGGCCGGCAAGAAGCCCACCTGGTCCATCGAAGTCACGGACGAGCAGTCCTCGGACGCGGTGCGAATCCTCGCGGAGCTGGGGCTGCCGAGGCCCGCGGAGGAGGTGGGGTGTGACGTCTTCGGTGGGGGAGGGCTGGTGCGCACGCCGGTGGAGGAGGGGGTCTGCCGGGTGCGGGTGCTGGAGCGGGGGCTGGAGAAGACGCTGCAGACGGTGGACGGCGTGCTGCTGGCGCGTGTCCACCTGGTGGTGCCGGCGCCACCGAGGCCCGGTCAGGTGCCCACGCCGTCGAAGGCCTCGGCCATGCTGCGCGTGGCGCCGGGGAGCGCGGCCCGGGTGCGGAAGTCCTCGGAGACGCTGCGGACGCTCATCGCGGGAGGCGTGGAGGGGCTGGCGCCGGAGTCGGTGTCGCTGCTGGTGGACGAGGTCTCCTCGCGGGTGGAGGTCCCCGTGGGGGTGGGCGTGTCGCCGCTGACGAGGCTGCGTGCGCTGCTCGCGGCGCTGGGCGTGGTGGTGACGGGGCTGGCGGTGGCGCTGGTGCTGGTGACGCTGCGGATGCGCCACTACCGGGACCGGGCCTTGGTGCCGCCCTCGACGCCAGCGCCCGCGAGGCCGGTGCTGACGCCAGGTGCGGCTCGCAAGGTGGCGTGAGAGGCCAGGGGAGGGCGTCACCATGGAAGCGACACGTGTGGGCCGGGCCACCCGGCCGAAGGCAAAGACGAAGCCCGTTCAGCTTCCGCCGCGAGAGGAGGCGCCTCCTCCAGCCGGACCTCTTCCGCCCCTGGCCCTGCCGCTGGAGCGCTACGCGCTGGTGGCGTGGGTGCTCGGACGGGAGCGCGCGGCGGAGTTGCTGAGCGGGCTGGGGACGCGCGAGGCGGAGCGGGCGAAGGAGCACCTGCTGCGCATCTCGGGAATGTCCTCGGCGCAGCGGCAGGCGAAGGTCGCGGTGGAGTTCGGGGAGCGGGCCGATGCCGCCGCGAGGCTGAGGGGGGTGATGGAGGAGGTGTCGGAGCCGCTGCGCCGGGAACTCTTCCGTCGCCTGCCGCCCTACCACCGGACCCTGTTCCCGGAGCGTCAGCTGGAGCCCGTCGATGAGGCCAGTCCGCCCGCGCTGGGCGCCCTGGCCGAGCGGCTCATCCGCGAAGCCACGCGCTGAGTCTTTCCGCGGAGCCGTCCCGGCCCGCGTACCCGGCATCCCGTATCCGGATGCCGCGTCTCTTCAACCCCTCGACTTCACGGGCGCGGCACCTGGCGGGTGCCGTGCACGGGTGGGGTGTGTCCCAACGCCGCCAGGGAGCTTGCGATGAACATTGATGCCGAGCAGTCCCCCACCAGGAAGGTCCGCCCGTTGCGGCGGCTGGGCTCACGCCGATTGACCCGGGCGCACCTCGCGCTCGCCGAGCGTCCCCGGGCGGCCGAGCTGGGCCGGGAGGCACTGGGCGTGGTGGCGGACGTGCTGGCCCGGGAGCTGGGCTGCCCTGTGACGGCGCGGGCGCGGCTGCTGGAGTCAGCCGTTCCACCGGCGACAGGCCTGGCGCAGCCGGCGGTGTTCGCGCTGCTGGAGCTGTCGGCAGTGGGCGGCATGGGAGTCCTGGAGCTGGAGCCGGCCCTGGCCTTCGCCGCGCTGGAGCGCATCGCTGGCGCGGGACAGCGGCCGGGCGTGGTGACGGAGCTGGCGCGGCTGGAGGAGGCGACGCTGGCGTACCTGCTGTTGCTGGCGCTCTCCGCGGTGCGTTCTCAGGGAGGGCTGAACCCGAGGCTTGGGCCGAGGCTGTCAGGCGTGACGATGCGGAGGGCGGACGTGGTGGCGCGGCTGGACTGCCGGCAGTCGCTGGTCGCCATCGAGCTGTCGCTGACGGTGGGGACGGTGAGCGCGGGAGCGCGCCTGCTGGTGCCGGCCCCGGTGCTCCAGACGGTGTTCCAGGAGCTGCCGGTGGAGCGCGGCGCGGACATCGCCCCGGAGGTGCTCGCGGCCTCGCTGGAGGCGCGGTGTCTCATCGGACAGACGCCGCTGCCGGCCACGGCGCTGGAGGCGCTCGTGGTGGGGGACGTCGTCCTCTTCGAAGGGGTGCGCCGCGAGTACGGGCGCCTCCTGGGGAAGGGGCGGCTGGTCACCCGGGGCTTCGCGTTGGCGGGGGACTTTCTCGCCGAGGGCTTTTCGCTGACCCGCGCGCAGGGACGCGCGTTTTCCCAGGAGTCGGACATGGTGGCTGTGAACGAGAAGAGCGAGGGCATGCCCCCGCTGCCGGTGGACGTGGAAATCGAGCTGACGCGGGTGATGGTGCCGCTGTCGGAGCTGGCGGCGCTGAAGCCGGGTGCGCTGCTGCCGCTGCACATCAACGCCAACGAGCCGGTGTTGCTGCGCGTGGGGGACCGCGCGGTGGCCCGTGCGGAGCTGGTGGAAATCGAGGGCGAGGTCGGCGCCCGTGTCCTGGCGCTGCTGCCGTGAGCCGCCCGATGAACAACCTGCTCTCTTCCCTGTCTCCCCGCGCGCGCCTGCTGGCGGCGGGGGCCCTCATCCTCGGATTGGCGGCGCTCGGGCCACTGGGGGGCCTGTCCATGACCGCCGCCGCTCGGTGGCTGCTGGGCGCGGTGGCGCTGGGGGGCCTGGGTTGGTGGCTGCATCGCCGGGGCTCCGCGGTGCCGGGCATTCCGACGATGGAGCGGATGAATGTCGTCTCCCGGGCGGGGCTGTCGCCGCGTTGTGGGCTGGCGCTGGTGGAGGTGGACGGGCGCGGCTACCTGGTGGCCTTCGGTGACTCGTTCGCGGAGATCCGCGAGACGCAGGAGCAGGAGGTGGTGTTCGCGGGGGCGCTGGCCCAGGCACGCCGGCCGATGCCGAAGCGGCGGGTTCCAGGGCGGGGAAAGGGGGTGGGGCGATGAAGCGCGTGCTCCTGGGCATGGGGCTGTTCGTCCCAGCCGTGGCCTCCGCGGCGGAGGCCTCGCTCTCACGGATGTCCTACGCGGGCAGCCCGCTGTCGATGATGGGGATGCTCGCGCTGATGTCGCTGCTGCCGTTCGCGGTGCTGATGCTGACGAGCTTCTCGAAGATCGCCGTGGTGCTGTCGCTGGCGCGCTCTGCGATGGGGACCCAGCAGGCACCGCCGACGATGGTGCTGACGGGGCTGGCGGCGGTGCTCACGGGACACATCATGGCCCCCGTCATGGAGCGCATGTACGACGCGGGGCAGGTGGCGTACTACGAGGCAGAGGCGGGCTCGGGGGCGCAGCTCCTCTCCGCGGCGTCGCGGGTGGCGGAGCCACTGCGCTCGTTCCTGGTGAAGCATGGCAGTCCGGAGGAGCGGGCCCGCTTCGTGGACCTGGCGCGCGAGCTCCGGCCGCCGGAGGAAGCGGACGCGGTGCGGGAGACGGACCTCTTCGTCGTGATTCCCGCCTTCGTCATTACCGAGTTGAAGGAGGCCTTCCAGATTGGCTTCCTCGTCTTCCTCCCGTTCCTGGTGCTGGACATGGTCATCGCCAACGTGCTGCTCGCGCTGGGGATGCAGACGCTGTCACCGAGTCAGGTGAGCCTGCCCTTCAAGATCCTCCTCTTCGTCGCCGTGGATGGCTGGGCGCTGCTCGCGCGTGGCCTCATCCTCGGCTACCGGTGACACCATGACCCAGGACGTCCTGCTCACCCTGGGGCGCGAGGCGCTGCTGCTGATGGTGCTCGCCTCGCTGCCGCCCATCGGCGCGAGCCTGCTGGTGGGCTTCCTGTCGAGCCTCTTCCAGGCCACCACGCAGCTCCAGGAGAGCACCCTCGCGGTGGTGCCCAAGCTGTGCGCGGCGGTCCTCGCGCTCGTCCTCGCCGGGCCGTGGATAGCCGGGCAGCTCACGCGCTTCACCCACCAGCTCCTGTTGCTCATCGCCGAGGTGGCGGCATGAACCTGGAGCCGCTTCGCCTCTGGCTGGAGGCACTGGGGCCGGACATCGTCGTGGTGGCGCTGTGCGCCGCGAGGCTGGTGCCCATCGCCTTCCTGTGCCCGCTGCTGGGTGGGCAGGCCACGCCCACGACAGTCCGTCTGGCGCTGGTGCTCGCCCTGGCGCTCTTCCTGCGCGTGGAGGCAGGCGTGGCCCTGGCGGAGCCGGTGGCGTCCACGCTGGAGCTGGCGGCGCTGGTGATTCGCGAGCTGGTCTACGGGATGTCGGTGGGGCTCGTCGCGGCGCTGCCCTTCGACGCGGCGCGGATGGGCGGGCGCTTCATCGACCTGTTCCGGGGCACGTCGGCGGAGGCCAGCCTGCCGGCGGCGGGCAGCCGAGAGTCGGCCACGGGGGATGGGCTCCACCACCTGCTCGTGGCGCTGGTGGTGTCGGGCGCGCTGTTTCCGCTGGTCCTCTCTGGCCTGCTGCGTGGCTTCGGGGTGGTGCGGCTGGGGGCTTTCGTCCCGACGGAGGCGGCCACGCTGCATGTCGTCGTGCTGGCGGGGGGCGCCATGGCCACGGGGCTGGCGGTAGGGGCTCCGGTGGCGGCGGCGGTGCTGGCGGTGGACTGCTTCCTCGGACTGGCTTCCCGGGCGGCACCGCAGGTGAACCTGCAGGAGGTGGGGGCACCCCTGCGGATTCTCGGAGGAGGCGCGCTGCTGTGGCTGGGCACGGGCGTGCTCTGTGAGCGGTTGCTGGCGGGCGTGCTCTCCACGGACGGAGCCCTGACCCTGCTGGGCGAGGTGGCGCGGTGAGTGGCGAGAAGACGGAGCAACCCTCCGCGAAGCGCCTCCGTGAGGCGCGGCGCAAGGGACAGCTTCCGCGCAGCCGGCTGCTGACGTCCAGCGCGGTGACGTTGGGAGGACTGCTCGGCTTCACCGCGTTCGCATCCGAGGGCTTCCTTCGGCTCCAGGCCTGGACGGCGCGGTTGTTCCTGGAGCAGCAGGGCCTGGGGGCATGGCAGGAGGGACTGTGGATTGCGGCGCGGCTCTGCGGACCCGCGTTGGGTGGAGCGCTCGTGGCCTCGTGCGCGGTGTCGGTCGCGACCGTGGGCTTCGAACTGGAGGCGAGCCATGCGGCACCGAAGCTGGAGCGCATCAGCCCGGCGGCGGGCTTGAAGCGGCTGTTCAGCATGCGGCCGCTGGTGGAGATGGCGAAGGCGCTTGCGGTGGTGGCTCTCGTGGCGGTGCTCGTCTGGAGCGAGGTGGAGGAGCTCGGCCCGGACGCGCTTCGCGCCTCCTGGCTGGGAGGCACCGAGGGCATGACGCTGTTGGTGGAGCGCCTCGGGCAGCTCGCCACCCGGCTGGCCTGGGTGGTGCTGGTGCTGGGCGTGGGGGACTACGCGCTCGCGCGGCGTCGCCACGTGAAGGACCTGATGATGAGCCGCGAGGAGGTGAAGCGCGAGCACAAGGAGAGCGAGGGTGACCCGCGTCACAAGGGTCAGCGGCGGGCGCTGCACCGCCAGCTCGCGCAGGGAGGGCCGGCACGTGGAGTGCAAAAGGCCACCGCCGTGGTCATCAACCCCACGCACCTCGCGATTGCCCTCCGCTACGACGTCCAGGAGTGTGAGGCGCCCTACCTCGTGGCCAAGGCCCGCGAGGAGGACGCCCTCGCGCTCCGGGAAGAGGCGCGGCGGCTCGGGATTCCCGTCGTCCGGGACATCCCGTTGGCGCGCAGCCTCATCCACTACGACCTCGGCGAGCCCATCCCCGAGGAGCTGTATCAGGCGGCCGCGGTCGTCCTGCGCACGGCGATGGAGGCACGAAGCGTGGACGACCATCCACGAAGAAGGACGCCATGAAACTGCTCTCGAACCTGTTGCTGAAGGCCCGGAAGTCCTCGGATGTGGTGCTCGCGGTGGCGATGGCCGCCGTGCTGGGCGCCCTCATCATTCCCCTGCCGGCCTGGCTGCTGGATGCCGGGCTCGCGGTGAACCTGGCGGTGGCGGTGGCGCTGCTGGTGGCGGCGCTCCGCGCGCGCGACGCGCTGAAGGTGACGTCCTTCCCCACGCTGCTGCTGTTCACCACGTTGTTCCGACTGGCGCTCAACGTGTCGTCCACGCGGCTGGCGCTCGCGGAGGGGCACGCGGGTGAGGTCATCCAGGCCTTCGGCGAGTTCGTGGTGCGGGGGGACTACGTGGTCGGCGCGGTGGTGTTCGCCATCCTCACCCTGGTGCAATTCCTGGTGGTGGCCAAGGGCGCGGAGCGCGTCGCGGAGGTGTCCGCCCGCTTCACGCTGGATGCGATGCCGGGCAAGCAGATGTCCATCGACGCGGACCTGCGGGCGGGAGCCATCGACCAGGCCCAGGCCCGTCGGCGTCGGCGGGACCTGGAGCGGGAGTCGCAGATGTTCGGCGCCATGGATGGCGCAATGAAGTTCGTGAAGGGCGACGTGGTGGCGGGCCTCGTCATCGTCGGGGTGAACCTGCTGGGAGGCACGGTCATCGGCGTGCTTCAGGGCGGCATGTCGCTGTCCGAGGCCGCGTCGACCTTCGCGCTCATCGCCATTGGCGACGGGCTGGTGTCGCAGGTTCCCTCGCTCTGCATCGCGGTGGCCGCGGGGCTCGTCGTCACGCGGGTGGCCTCGGAGAAGGAGGAGGACACGCTGGGCTCGGAGATTGGCTCGCAGTTCTTCGGAGAGGCCCGGACGCTCTGGGTGGTGGCGGGGCTCTGTGGGGCACTGGCCTGCATGCCGGGCATGCCGCACCTGACGTTCCTGGTGCTGGCGGCGGGGCTGGGCGGGCTCGGCTACGCGCTGAACCAGCCCGGGCTCCTGGCGGCGGGAGTGAAGGACGGTGACAAGGCGGGGGCACCGGGAGCGGCCCCAGCGGCGGGGGCGGCGGGTGCTCCGCCAGAGAGTGCCTCGGTGCCCGTGGGCGTCTCACCGCTCACCCTGGATTTGGCACCGGACCTGACGGTGCTGGCGGAGGAGGAAGGCGGCGCCTTCGTCCACAAGACGCTGAACGCGGTGCGGGACGAGCTGTTCTTCGAGCTGGGCGTGCGAGTCCCCGGCATCCGCGTGCGGACGCAGGCCGCGTACCTGTCGCCCGGGGAGTACCGCATCCAGGTGGACGAGGTACCCGCGGGTGGAGGCCAGGTCGTTCCGGGCGCCCTCTATGCGCTGGCGCCCCCGGATGAGCTCGCGTTCCTCCAGGTGAAGGCCGAGCCCGCGGTGGAGCCCGCCACCGGCAGGGCCATCAGTCGAATCTCGGAGGCCGGGCGCGCCCTGCTGGAGACGGCGCAGGTGCCCCTGCGGCGTCCGGGAGGGCTGCTCGCGGACCACTTGAGGAGCGTGCTGCGAGCGCGCGCCGCGGACCTGCTGGGGCTGCAGGACGTCCAGGGGCTGCTGGAGGGACTGGAGTCCCAGTCACCCGTCCTGGTGAAGGAGGCGCTGCAGAAGGTGCCCCTCCCGCTGCTCACGGACGTGCTTCGCAAGCTGCTCCAGGAAGGCGTCAGCATTCGGGACTTGCGCGCCATCCTCGAGGCGCTCGTCTCGCCCACCACGGAGGGGGACGCCGTCGCGCTCGCCGAGCGCTGCCGTCAGGCGCTGCGCCGGTACCTCAGCCACAAATTCGCTCCGACGGGGCCCCTCTACGCCTACCTCGTGGACCCGGAGGTGGAGGAGGTGCTTCGGGCCACGGGGACCCGGGGGCCCGCGCCCGACCCGGAGCGGGTGGCGGAAATCCTCGAAGGGGTGCGGCAGGTGGCCACGGGCGGGAGGGCGGTGCTGCTCACCGCGCCGGATGTGCGCCGGCCCCTGCGCAGGCTCTGTGAGGGCGCCTTCCCGGACGTGGCGGTGCTCACCTACGGCGAGCTGGAAGGGGCCCTGCAGATTCGTCCCATCGGCCGGCTGTCGCCCGTGCCGATGGGGCGCTGATGCCGTCGGGAATGGCTCAGAGTCCCGTGCCGGTGCTGCCGGGGCTCTTGCTCTCGGAGACAGGGGACAGGTCCGTCTGGGCCTGCTGGGGCGGCGGACGGTTGACCCGGTCTCGCAGCTCCTTGCCCGTGCGGAAGAGCAGGCCGCGCTTGGGCTTCACCGGGATGACCTGTCCCGTCTTCGGATTGCGGCCCTGGTAGCCCTGGTAGTTCTTCACGTGGAAGGCACCCAGGCCGCGAATCTCGATGTTCTCCCCGCGGCAGAGGGCATCCTTCATCGACTCGAAAATCGTCTCGATGGTGGCCTCAGCCTGCTTCTGCGTCACGCCCCGCTTGGCGACGAGGATGTTGATCAGATCGGACTTGAGCATCGGACGCTCCCGCAAACCCGGTGACCCCTTGGAAACAGGGCACTCTGGCCCTCGGTCGAATCCTGAAAACATAACAGAACGCATCCCCCATGCAAGCGAGGTGGATAGCCAACCACCCAGAACCTCTACGGATTTCCGCCAGCCGCAACCCTTCGAGGTGGGGCGGGCACGGCCTCGGCCAGTCCCGGACGCAGTGGCACCACGAGGTCCAGCCACCGGGTGCGGCGCAGCATGTCGAGGCCGGCACAGTCGGCCGCCTGGAAGAGGGGCTCCATCTGCTCGAAGCCGGGGGCGCGGGGGCCTTCCCAGCTCTCGGCGTCGCCGCTGATCATCACCCCGTGCACGGCCAGCGTGGTGTCCGCCAGGGTGAGGGTGGCCGGGTCCCTGGCGGGACGGACGCCGCCCCGGCGCAGGCGCTCCAGCAGCTCTGCTTCCACCATGCGGTCGACGACCTCGTGGACGAGCGACTCGGGGACCCGGAGCCGGGTCGCCAGTTCGCGGGGCGTGGGAGCTTGCGTCCCATCCACCCAGGCCAGCGTGGCCTCCTGGGCGATGCGGGCGCCTACCAGCTCGTACGCGCGCGGATGGCTCCCGAAGGCGAAGAGCGAGTCCCGGAAGGCGGCGTGCTCCACCGCGTAGGAGAGCCGCGCGCCGAAGAGGAGCAGCAGCCAGCTCACGTACACCCAGGCGAGGAACAGGGGCAGGGCGCTGAGGGAGGCGTAGATGGGGTTGTGGCGGAAGCTGCGGACGGCGAACTCGGCGTAGACCTGCTTGGCGACAATCCACCCGAGGCCGGCCACCAGTCCTCCCGCGAGCGCCGAGCGCACCCGCACGTGGGAGTAGGGCGTCCAGTAGTACAGCAGGGTGAGGCTGGCCACGGCGATGAGCGTGGTGCCCAGCAGGATGAAGGAGGGGGCGTGGGGCGCGTGGCTCTGCAGGAAGTCGCGGACCTTGCCCGTCCCGGAGAAGGAGACGGCGAGGAAGAAGGGGCCCAGCACCAGGAGGCCCGCGTAGATGAGCAGGCGCACGCCCCACGGACGCTGGCGACGGATGCCCCACAGCTCGTTCACCGCGCCATCGAGCTGTCGCAGCAGCGAGCCCGCCGACAGCATGACCGCGAGAAAGCCCGCGCTGCCGATGGCGATGCGGTTGCTGGGCTGCAGGAACCGGTCGAGGAACACGGACGTCTTCCCCACCACCCCGGGGTCCAGCAGCTCGCCCACGACGCGGCGCAGCTCGGCCTTGAAGCCGTCCTGGTGGAAGGCGGTGAGCAGCACCAGCGCCACCGTCAGCAGCGGCACCAGCGAGAACATGCTGATGTAGGTGAGCGCGGCGGCCCGCAGCCGGAGGTTCTCCCCGCGGAAGCCCTGGGCGACGGTCCGCGCCGCCATGAAGGTGTCCGTCGCGAAGCGCCCCACCTGGGTGGCTTCGAAGGGCGTCCAGAGCCGGACGGCCCAGGCCTGCGCCCTGGCGCGAGTCGCCCTCAGCCACGGAAGCGGATTGGCCGTCATGGCTCCCCCCTGTCGCTCCGGCGCGCGCCGGCCCGGGCCCACCCGCGGAGCGCGGTACGGTGCCTGTCAAGGGGCGGCCCGCTGGGGAGATAGGAGGAAATCATTCCGTGGGAGCTGGCCGGGCCCGGAGCTGACAACGCCCCGCGGCACGGGGCCACAGGGTAGCCAATTCGAGGCCCCCGGGGCCAGCCCACCCCAGGTCGGGTGGACGGCCAGCGCCCTGCATCCGACACCGCCCGGGCGCTCCTGCCTGGCAGACCCCGCCGGGCACCCACGGCGCGATAGCCCTGGCTGGGACGCCCAAGGCCCCTTACAGGAGCCCGCGGAGCCCGCGCAGGAAGGACCCACGGCGCGGGGTGAAGCAGGACGCCTGCTCCCTGGCCCTTGGCTTCTTCACGAAGCGTCAGGGCCGGGAGCCGACTTCACTTCGAGACTCAGGTCGTGCCGCCGCCCGACGGCTCCGAGCCGCCCGACGACGTGGGCGGAGTCGGAGGCGTCGGTGCGCCACCGCCTTCGCTTCCACCAGAGCCGCTTCCACCAGACGAACCCTGACCGCCGCCGCGCTCGCCGCCACGGTCCCCGCGCTCACCCCGTGACTCACCGCCACGGCGCTCGCCCCGTTCACCACCCCGGTCTCCGCCGCGCTCACCGCGCTCGCCACCGCGCTGTTCGCCGCCACGGTCTCCGCGCTCGCCACCACGCTGCTCGCCGCCACCGCGCTGCTCGCCGCCACCGCGCTGCTCGCCGCCACCACGCTGCTCGCCGCCCCGGTCGCCCCGGGGACGGTCGCCGCCCCGGTCGGGACGCCGGCCATCGCGCCTGTCACCGCCCCGGTCACCACCACCCCGGTCGCCGCGCTCACCGCGCTCGCCACCGCCACGGTCGCCGCGCTCACCACCACGGTCCCTGTCGCGGCCGCCGCCCCTGCGGCCCTGGTCCTGGCGCCCGTAGCCACCGCCGCCGTTGCTGTCCGGCTTGCGCTGCTGCATGGCCAGCTCGCCGTCACCGGAGCCCGGCGACGAGGCCACCTTGTGCTCGGGGCCCGTGGCCGAGCGGCCGTAGATGTCATACTGCTCGCGGTGGTAGTTCTGCTGCGCCTTGACCTGGATGGACTTGTTGTACCGGTCCATCAGGTGGCGCAGCTCGTTGCGCTCCTCGCCCTGGAGCAGCCGCGCGACTTCCGCGTTGCAGTTGATGACCAGCGTGGAGTCCTTGTAGCCCGGAGCCTCGCGGCGAATCTCCCGGAAGATTTCGTACGCCACCGTGGTGGCCGTCTTCACGAAGCCGTTGCCGTCGCAGTACGGGCAGTCCTCGTGGAGCATGCGGCCGATGGACTCGCGCACGCGCTTGCGCGTCATCTCCACGAGGCCCAGCTCGGAGATGCGCAGCACGTTCGTCTTGGCCTTGTCGCGGCCCAGTGCCTCCTGCAGCGACTTGAAGACCTTGTCCCGGTTCTGCGCCTTCTCCATGTCGATGAAGTCGCAGATGATGATGCCGCCGATGTTGCGCAGCCGGAGCTGGTAGACAATCTCCTTGGCCGCCTCGACGTTGATCTTCGTAATCGTCTCTTCGAGGCTCTTCTTGCCGACGTAGCGGCCCGAGTTGACGTCGATGGCGGTGAGCGCCTCGGCCTGGTCGATGATGAGGTAGCCGCCGCTCTTCAGCCACACCTTGCGCTGGGTGGCACGCTGCAGCTCCTGCTCGATGCCGTACGCGTCGAAGACGGTGTCGTCGCCCTCGTGCAGGGCCACCCTGTCCCGCAGCGCGGGGTCCTGTGCGGTGACGAAGCCGAGGATGCGCTCGTACTCCTCGCGGTCATCGACGACGAGCTTCTCCACGTCATGCGCGAAGAGGTCGCGCGTGGCGCGCAGGATGAGGTCCAGGTCCGGGTGCAGCAGGCCGGGGCCGCCGCGCTTCTCGTTACGGCGCACCACCTGGTTCCACACCTCGATGAGGAACCGGATGTCGCTCTCCAGCTTCTCCTGGGGAACGTTCTCCGCCACCGTGCGGACGATGAAGCCCGTCCCGGGCGGGCGCAGCTTGTCCACGATTTCGCGCAGCCGGCGGCGCTCCTTCTCGTTGGAGATGCGGCGGCTGATGCCCACGTGGTCCACCGTGGGCATGAACACCAGGTGACGGCCGGGGATGGAGATGTGCGAGGTGAGGCGCGCGCCCTTCGTGCCGATGGGGTCCTTGGAAATCTGGACGACGACCTCCTGGCCCACCTTCAGCAGGTCTTCAATCTTGTCCGTCCGGCGCTGCTTGGGCTTCTCCTTCTCGTCGTCGCGCTTGTCGCGGCGCTTCTCCTCCGGCGGGCGCCGGCCCTTGTCCTTCTCGCGGTCCTTCTCCCGTCCCTCCCGGGCGCGGGGCTCGCGAGCCTCCCGCGCCTCGCGGGGCGTGCGGCGCTCACCGGAGACCTCGGCGGGACGCGCGGCCTGGGCCGGCGCGGACTCGGCGCCAGCGGGCGGGGGGATGATTTCGCTCAGCGCGGTGGCGGAGGCCGGCGGAGGCTCGGGCGGCAGCATCGCCACGGCCAGCGCCGCGGCGGTGAGGCTCTCCTCGGAAGGGGCCGATGCGGCCGACTCCACGGAGGTGGCCGCGATGGCCGCCTCGGAGGAGCCCTCCGAAACAACGGGCGCGGGCGCCTCGGTCATCGGGGCGGTCTGCACCGCCTCAGTCACTGGAGCCGCCGGGGCGGGCGCCTCGGAAGGAGCTACCGCCACCTCGGGAGCCGCGCTGGCCGCAGGGGCCTCCACGGCGGCCGGCGCCTCGGCCTCGGCGTCCACCGGAGCGGGAGTGCGCTCCGGAATGCTCACGGCCGGCGCGTTGGCGGCCAGCTCCATGACGGTGTCGCGGGGCAGGGACTCGGACACGGGGAGGTGCGCGGCGGGCTCGCCGGCCACCTCCTCCACCTCGGCCTCCACCAGGGGGTGGTGGACGTGGGCGGCCTCGGCCGCGTCGGCCTCGGACTCGGTGGGGACTTCCGGCGCGTCCTCGTGCTCGCCCTCGGTCAGCTCGAACTGGGCGCGCGCGAAGTCGGGGTCGTAGACGACGTCACTGACGTAGAGGAAGGCGGCCTTCTCCAGGCCGATGTCCACGAAGGCGGCCTGCATGCCCGGGAGCACCCGGACGACCCGACCCTTGTAGATGTTTCCGACGACTCCCTTGTCCTTCTTACGCTCGAGGTAGAACTCCGCGATGTGGCCGCCCTCTACGAGCGCCACGCGCGTCTCGCGACCCGCGGCGTTGATGACCAGGATGCTGCTCATGGATGAATCCTGCACGCGCGCGCGGTAGGGCGGACCTCACCGGACGGGAGGCGGCAAGACGCCGCGCCTCCGAGCACGCTGCGAAGGGAGAGGCGGCCGCCGGCGGACCTCCAGCGTAGCGGGCCTGCCCGGACGTTCCGGGTGCGGCTCGCGTCATGCTGTCGAGGACCGAGGGGACCACCGCCTGCTCCTCCGAGTTCATGTCGCCCCGCATTGCGACCGGCACCGTGCCGGGCGAGGCCTTGTCTTCAAAACGCGTTCGAGCCCCTCCACCACGCGCGTGCCGCCCGCTCTTCTATCCGCACCCGGTCGGTGCCCGTCGTGGGCCACCTTGGGGGGGCGACTGGAGCCTCGGTGCAGCCGGCGCGCCCGGATGAGACCGGAGACGCAACCCGTCAAAATCCCTACCGGACCTGACCTCCGACAACGCGGAGCGTCACACAACCGTCCAGAAACACGAGGAGTTTTCCACTCCCCGCCCGCTGTGTAAAGCCGAGAAACGGCATCCATCCACTGTCTGGCAGAAGCAGGCACCTGTCCGGCCGGGCTTCAGGCCTGGGCGGGGACCTGCTTGCGGCCCTCGGGCTTGTCCAGTCGCCCGCGAGGCCGGCGGACGAGTCTCAGGCCCGTCCAGGTGGCGTCGATGGTGCAGATTTTGTTGTCCACCAGGCCGATGTCGAGGGCCGCGTGGCGGACGAAGTCCTCGGAGAGGCTCGTCTTGACGCCCTCGCCGCCGGGCCAGCACACCCAGATGCCGCCCGTCAGGGCCATGGCGCGCGCCAGGGCGGGCAGGCGCTGCACCAATTCCTGGGCGTCCGAGGTGAAGAAGAGGATGACATCCAGGCCTGTGACCGCGGTGATGAGGAACTCCACCCCATCCGGCAGCGGGTTGAGCTTCTGCACGAAGCCCCGCGGCGGGTTGATGACGGAGACCTTGGACCCGGCCCGGATGCCCAGCATGGCCGGCAGGGATGCCAGCGCGTAGGGCGTCATGACGTGCGCTCCACGATGAATTGACTGAACTCGCCAGTGGCTTCGCCGTCCATACGCTCCACGCCCGACACCCTAGCCTGGGTTGGACCGCGCTGACACCAGCGGATGAATTCTTCCAGCACTGCGGGCGCTCCCTCCACCACGGCCTCCACGGCGCCGTCGGAGCGGTTGCGCACCCACCCGGTGAGCCCCAGGCGCACGGCTTCGGTGCGGGCGCTCTCCCGGAAGAAGACGCCCTGCACCTTGCCCTGGATTCGCAGCGTTACCCGCCGCGTGCCACTCATGGACCTGAAGCCTCACCCTCTGGCGTTGGCCTGCAACAACTGCAGGAACGCCTGCTCGTCCAGGATTCTTACCCCGAGTTCCTGTGCCTTCTTCAGCTTGCTACCGGCATCGTCGCCGGCAACGAGAAAATCGGTCTTGCGCGAGACACTTCCCGCCACCTTGCCACCACGCCGTTCAACCTCCTCCTTGGCCTGCTCCCGCGACATGCCCGTCATGGCCCCGGTGAGCACCACCGTCTTGCCCACGAAGGGGCCCCCGGTGGCGACCTGGGGAGGAGCGGGGGAGACGCCCGCCCGCAGCAGGGCCTCCACGGCCTCGCGGTTCTGCGGCTCCTGGAAGAAGGCGTGGATGACCTGGGCCATGACGGGGCCCACGTCCTTCACCCGGGTGATGTCGTCCAGGCTGGCGGTGAAGAGCATGCGCACGTCCGGGAAGGCCTCGGCCAGCGCCTTGGCCGTGGCGTCGCCCACGTGGCGGATGCCCAGCGAGTAGAGGAAGCGGCGCTGGGTGGTCTGCTTGGAGCCCTCCACTGAAGCCAGCAGGTTGTCGGCGCTCTTGTCCCCCATGCGCTCCAGCGTCAGCAGCTTCTCCCGGGTGAGCGCGTACAGGTCGGCGAAGGTCTTCACCGTCCCCGTGGTCACCAGTTGCGCGGCCAGCTTGTCGCCCAGTCCTTCAATGTCCATGGCGATGCGGCTGGCGAAGTGGCGGACCTTCTCCACCAGCTGCGCGGGGCACGAGGCGCCGGTGCAGCGGATGATGGCCCCGTCCTCGTCCTTCACCGCCACCGCGCCGCACACCGGGCAGTGCTTGGGGAACTCGAAGGGCTTGGAGTCCTGGGGGCGCTTCGACGGCACCACGGAGACGATTTCCGGAATCACGTCGCCGGCGCGGCGCACGAAGACGGTGTCGCCCTTGCGCACGTCCTTGCGGCGCAGCTCGTCCTCGTTGTGCAGCGTGGCGCGTCCCACCATGACGCCGCCCACCTTCACCGGCTTCAGGTGCGCCACCGGGGTGAGCGCGCCGGTGCGGCCCACCTGGATGCCGATGTCCTCCACCAGGGTGGACTCCTCCTCTGGAGGGAACTTGTAGGCCACCGCCCAGCGGGGACTCTTGGAGACCTGGCCCAGGCGCCGGCGCTGGTCCTCGTCGTCCACCTTCACCACCATGCCGTCAACCTCGAAGGGCAGCCCGTGGCGGCCCTTGAGCGAGTCGTCATGCGCCTTTCGTACGCCGTCGATGCCCTCGGCGCGGACGTAGCGGTTGATGGGCAGGCCGAGCGTCTTGAGGTACTCCAGCTTCTCGATGTGCGACTTGAAGTCCGGCACGCCGTCGCCGGGGACGCACTCGTACAGGTAGACGGACAGCGGGCGCGCGGCCGTCTCCTTCGGGTCCAGCTGACGGAGGCTGCCCGCGGCGGCGTTGCGCGGGTTGGCGAAGAGCGGCTCGCCCTCCTCCTCGCGCTTCTCGTTGAGCTTCTGGAAGTCCGCCTTGCGGATGAACACCTCGCCGCGCACCTCCAGCAGCCCGGGCACCTTCACGCCGTCCTGCGGGAGCAGCTCCATGGGCAGGCTGCGGATGGTGCGCAGGTTGGACGTGACGTCCTCGCCGGTGGTGCCGTCGCCGCGCGTGGCGCCCTGGACGAAGACGCCCTTCTCGAAGCGCAGGGAGATGGCGAGCCCGTCCAGCTTGGGCTCGCACACGTAGGTGACGCCAGGCAGCCCGAGGAGCTTGCGGATGCGCTCGTCGAACTCCTGGAGGCCCTCGTCGTCGAAGATGTTGGCCAGCGAGAGCATGGGGACGCGGTGGACCACCTCCCCGAACTCGTCGACGGCCGCGCCGCCCACGCGCTGGGTGGGCGAGTCCGGCGTCTGCAGCGAGGGGTGCTTCTCCTCCAGCCCCTGCAGCTCGCGCATCAGCTTGTCGTATCCCGCGTCGCTGATCTCCGGCGAGTCGAGCACGTAGTAGCGGTAGTTGTGGTGTGCCAGCTCATGGCGGAGCTCGCGGGCTCGGGCTTCGGCTTTCTGGAAGTCGTCCACGGTGTGCGGTCCTTGCCTTGAATCTCGGTCGCGCAATCTAGAGCGCCTGACCGACATGGCGTGACGTCCTTCCGCGGATGCGTTGAAGCGGGCCCGGGCCCACCACCTTGGGGGTAGGGCACCTCGCGGAAGGGACGTTCCGTTCCGCCCACGGCCCCGCCCCGGGGCGGCGCGGGCCGGGGGCCCACTTCCTGGGGAGGGGGCGGGGGCCGGCCCCCGGTGATGGAGGGGGTGGGGTGGGGAAGGGGAGGCGGGGCCGGGGTGTTGCATCCGGACGCGGGGGCTCCACACGGCAACCCGCGGCGTCCTTGATTCGGAGGCCGGAACCCGCCAGGACGCCAGGACGTCCGCGGAAATGGGCCGGCCCCGCTCCCCTGTTGGCCATCAGGAAGAGGCGGGACCCCGGACAGCAAGGATGCCTTGACAGGTCCGGAGGGGGTCAATAACGTCCCCCGGCGGTTCATGGCGCAGGTGTTTCCCGGCGCCGTCTCTCCCAACCAACAGGCTCTCGCCCGCGCAGTCCCGTGCAGGGATTCCGGCGGAGCCGTCCTCCTGGAAGGTGCTTCCGAGGGCCGCGCGGACATTTCCCCGGCATACCCCCCGTCTGACTCCTCGGTCGCTCCGCTCCCCCAAGCGTTACAGCCATGCGTAAAGCCCGAACTTCGAGAGAAAAAGTCGCCGCACCTGACGTGGTCGCCGTCGAGGCGGACGCGGAGAAGCCCCGTCGCAAGCGCGCCGCGGCGAAGACGGTGGACCGGGACGACACGGAGAAGCCCACCCGGACCCGCCGCGCCCGACGCGACGACGACGAGGTCGCGGAGCCCGAGGTGGCCCCCGAGCCGCCCCGCCCGGTCCTCACCCCCATTTCCCGGCCCGTCCGCGACGACGACATCCAGGAAGCGCGCATCTCCGGTGGCGACGAGGAGCAGCCGGCCGCCACCCTGCCGCCCCCTCCGGAGGCCCCGGAGGCCCCCGCCTTCACGGAAGTCACCCGCGACGGCGCGCCGATGCAGGTCATCAAGCTGAATGACCTGAAGCGGATGAAGATTACCGACCTGGCGAAGATGGCCCACGACGTGGGCATCGAGGGCTACCAGGGGCTGAAGAAGCAGGACCTCATCTTCGCGCTGCTGGGCGGCATCGCCGACAAGCGCTTCGAGGTCCATGCGGAGGGCGTGCTGGAGCTCTTGAGCGACGGCTTCGGCTTCCTGCGCAGCGCGGACAGCGACTACCAGCCCAGCCCGGACGACCTCTACGTGTCCCCGTCGCAGGTGCGCCGCTTCAACCTGCGGCCCGGCGACACGGTGACGGGCCCCATCCGCCAGCCCCGCGAGGGCGAGCGCTTCTTCGCGCTCCAGAAGGTGGACAAGGTCAACTTCGCGGACCCGATGTCGGACGCGGCGCGCGAGCGCATCCTGTTCGACAACCTCACGCCGCTCTATCCGACGCGCAAGCTCAAGCTGGAGCATGAGTCGTCGGAGATGACCACGCGCATCATCGACATGTTCTGCCCCATCGGCCTGGGCCAGCGCTGCCTCATCGTCGCGCCGCCGAAGGCCGGCAAGACGGTGCTGCTGCAGAACATCGCGCACGCCATCAGCCGCAACCACCCGGACGTCTACCTCATCGTGCTGCTCGTGGACGAGCGCCCGGAGGAAGTGACGGACATGGAGCGCAGCGTGCGCGGCGAGGTGGTGTCCTCGACGTTCGACGAGCCCGCCACGCGCCATGTGCAGGTGGCGGAGATGGTCATCGACAAGGCCAAGCGCCTCGTCGAGCAGAAGTACGACGTCTGCATCCTCCTGGACTCGATTACGCGTCTGGCGCGCGCCTACAACACGGTGGTGCCCGCGTCCGGCAAGATTCTGTCCGGCGGCGTGGACGCCAACGCGCTCCACAAGCCGAAGCGCTTCTTTGGCGCCGCGCGCAACATCGAGGAGGGCGGCTCGCTCACCATCATCGGCACCGCGCTCATCGACACCGGCAGCCGCATGGACGAGGTCATCTTCGAGGAGTTCAAGGGCACCGGTAACTCCGAAATCGTCCTGGACCGGAAGCTGATGGAGAAGCGCATCTTTCCGACGCTGGACATCAACAAGTCCGGCACGCGCAAGGAGGAGCTGCTGCTCACTCCGGGCGACCTGGTCCGCATCACCGCCCTGCGCCAGGTGCTGCACCCGTTCACGCCGATTGATGCGATGGAATTTGTGCTCAAGCACATGCGTCCGACGCCGTCGAACGCCGACTTCCTCGGCTCGATGAACCGGTAAGCCACCGGGAAAAGGAGCGCCATGCGCCGCCCCCTGCTCGTCCGCCTGCTCACCCTTGTCGTGGGGATGACACTCGGAGGCCTGGCAGGGTGCGACCTTGGCACCTTGGACCCACCGGTGGGTGACCCTCCACCGGTGCTATCCAATCGCACCTGTTACACGGATGACGATTGCGTGGCCGACGCCTGCTGCGGCCTGGGCACCGCCGTGACGCATGCGGAGGACGGCCCGAGCTGTGGCGGCGTCTCGTGCACCGGGGGCTGCCCGGCGAACTCCATTGAGTGTGGCCGCTGCATCCCGACGTGCCGCCAATCGCGCTGCTCCGCCGCCTGCACTGCGGACCCGTGAGGGGTGAGCCCCGGCGGGCGTGCCGTGTCTGTCTCGTCCGCGACGATTGCGTGCGCCGGAGCGTATCTCTCTGGCGCCGCTCCCTTTGTCCCTGCCGGGTTTTCGATGCTCACGCCGCGGGAGGCCGCGCCGCTTGCGAGTCCACCGCGGCCACGGCCGCCGCCGGCTGGGCCTTGAGGCGTGCGTAGTCGAAGCACGCCACGAGGATGGAGGCGACGGGCACGGCGAAGAGGGCGCCCATCAGCCCGAAGAGCCGCTCCCCGGCGATGAGGGAGAAGGCGACGATGACGGGGTGGAGGTGCGCCGCCTGGCCCATGATTTTCGGGTTGAGGAAGTACGCCTCCAGCGCGTGGATGCCGACAATCCACGCGAGAATCGCCAGCGCCTTGCGGAAGTCGTCCGCGAGCGCGATGAGGACGATGGGCACCGAGCTGAGGATGGTGCCGAAGATGGGGATGAGGCTGAAGAGCGTGGCGATGGTGGCCAGCAGGAACGCGAACTTCACGCCGAACAGCAGCAGCCCCACGAAGGTGAGCGCGCCGTTGACGATGCAGATGGTGACCTGGCCGCGCACCACGCCGGACAGGGAGCGGTCGATGCGCTGGACGAGCTGGCGCGCGTCGCTGGCGAGCTCGGGCGGAATCAGCGTCCCGAAGTAGTGACGGATGGCCTGCGCGTCGATGGAGAAGAACGCGCCCACCATCAGCACGAAGAACAGCATGAAGACGCCGGCGGCCACTCCGGCGACGATGCTGCGCGACACGTTGACGATGTCACCCAGGTTCTCCTGCACCAGCGACGAGACGCGCTTCACCGAGTCGCCCAGCAGCTGCTCCAAATCGAGCGCGAGGCTGAACTGTCCCGAGCCGGCCGCGGCGTCGGCGCCCTCGAGCGCGCGCGTGGAGAGGGCCACGGGGATGCCCCGGTTGCTGAGCCACGTCTCGGCGCGCTGGGCCAGCTCCTGCACGTGCTCCGGGGTGAGCGTGTTCGCGAAGGCCATCGCGTCCCGGCTGACGCGGGCCAACTCCCGGTAGAGCTGGGGCACCAGCGCGACGAAGAAGAGGTACACGCCCACGAAGAAGCCGGCGTAGATGAGGAGGATGGCCACCCAGCGCGGCACGAGCCGGCCCGCCACCTTCAAGCGGGTGATGCGCGCGACGAGCGGCTGCACGAGGTAGGCGATGAGCGCCGCGCCGGCGAACGGCATCACCACCGAGCGGAAGGTGACCAGTGCCGCCACGACAGCGAGCCAGAGCCCCGCGAGGATGAGCAGTCGCTTGCGGCGGTCATTCGTGGGAGCGGGGGACGCGCTGGAGGAATCCAGGGGATGCAACATGGGAACGGGCTTACGGCAGTGCCTCCCCCCTGACAAGTGCAGGCGCTCCCCGGTGGCCTCCCGTGACGCGGGTGTCGGTGCGGAATCCCTGTAGCTCTACAGCCGGGCCGGCCGGGAAGCAGGCAGGCAGGGAGCCCGGGCGGGCCTTCAGGCCTGGGGCGTCACCACGGGCCTCAGCTTCGCCTCCAGCCTGTCCAGGCACTCGCGCATGTGCTTGCGCTTGACGCGGCCCTCGGTGGCCTCGCCCAGGCCCGTCATCTGCTCGGTGAGCCAGCGGCTGAGGAACAGCAGCGGCATCCGGTCGTCCGGCCCCAGGCCACGCTCCAGGTAGCGCTTGTTGCGCATGTACTCGTCGTACGCGTCCGCCTCGTGTCCCAGCTCCCACCGCGTCAGCCGCAGCGCCTCCGTGTACACGGCCGGCGCCGGTCGCGGGTGGGGCTCGGTGAAGAGGGGCGCGAAGCTTCCGCCGGTGTCCAGGTCCAGCTCCTCCACTGGCGGAGGCCACTGCTGGAGGTCCTTGGCCAGCAGCTTCGCCACCTCCTCCATGAGGTGGTCCAGCAGGGTGACGGGCTTGAGGTCGAAGAGGTGGTCCCAGCGCGAGGGCATGCCTTCTTCTCTACCTCAAGAGGCGGAGGCGGGCTGCGGCAGCATGCGCAGCACGGGTGCCGGCTCGCCATAGCCCAGGGCGAGCTCGCGGCGGATGACCTCGTACACCGCCCGCCGGGTGAGCAGCTCGCCGTGCCCCACGCCGGGCACCTCAAGGTTGAAGACGTTGGCCTGTCCCTCCATGTCCACCATGGCGGAAGGCCAGGGCGTCACCCCGTCATCGCGCGAGTAGAGGGACACCAGGCGCACGCCGCACGGGAAGGCCCCCGTCCGGAGCTCCTTGAGGAAGGGCGACACGGGCGTGAGCTGCCACATGCTGCGGCTGAACCAGCCCAGCGTCGCGCAGCCCAGGTACGCCAGCCGCGAGCCCCGGTGCGGCGTGCCCAGGGTTATCAGGCTGCGCACCCGCTGGTCCCCGCCCAGCCGCTTCACGTAGTAGCTGCCGATGAGGCCGCCCTTCGAGTGGCCGATGATGGTGAGCGGCCCCATGCCGGGGAAGCGCGTGTACATGCGCTCCACCTTCTCGCGCACCTTCCGGGCCAGCACGTCGATGCCGTAGGTGTTGAAGCGGTCCATCGCCCCACCGAGGTGGATGGACCAGACGCAGTAGCCGTCGCGCCTCAGCCGGTGCTCCAGCACCTCGAAGACGCGCCGGGTGCTGAAGAAGCCGTACAGCAGCAGCACCGGCTTCTGGCAGTCCGTGAAGTTCGTCTTCCGGACGATGCGGTTGGCGTTCGGGTCCAGGTGGACGTAACCCGCGAGGTCCCGAAGCTGGCGTTTCCAACGGCGATAACGCAGGACGAGAGGGTTCATGTCTCACTTGAGCGCCCGGAGCGCTGCATGTGAGCACGATAGGGAGCGTGCCCTGCGCCTGCCGGCCTGTCCGCCGCGTCGGCGCGGGCAACGCGCGCTGCTCAACGTCCGGCGTCGGCTCCAGGGGTGCCAGCGTCGGGAATCCCACCATCTCCCGTCCCCGCGTCCCGGGTTCCCGCGTCCATGCCGCCGTCCCCCGTGCCGCCCAGGCAGCATGCTGGCACCCGGGTGAAGTACAGGCCCGCCTGAGAGCAGGGGACGCGGATGTTCCGCAGGTAGGCGCTGCAGCCGGTGACGAGGCGGTCGCCCTCGCACACCGGCGGAGGCGCGTCCGCGGGGTTGCAGGCCGTCCGCTCCAGCGCGCACACCGCGCGCGAGCCATAGAACCGGGAGTCGGTCCGGTTGCCCGGAACGACGGTGCAGGTGGCGCCCTCGCCGCAGTCCTGCACGGTGGGCCCGGTGGAACAGGGGCCCACGGCGCAGGCGGTCTCACAGTTGAGGGCCTCCGAGTCGTCGCAGCGCGGGGCCTGCGCGCACAGGTCCCCTCCCGAGCAGGCGGCGGTGAAGAGGACACAGACGACGAGGAGGCCAGTCAGCGGTGTGGGACGCGGCAAGTCGAGCCTCGGTGCAAGTCAGGTGAAGCGCTCCAGGAAGTTCAGCAGGATTTGCCGGCCGGAGGGAGTGGGAGCGAGGCTCGCGAGCAGCTGGGGCACCCGCTCCCCCGGGGCGGCGCCTTGCGCGACGGCGTCCCGGTCCAGCCCCTCCTGCCGCGCCAGGATGATGGCGCGGATGGCGTCCGTGGTCGCCTCGGGGTGGAACTGCACGCCCCGCACGTTGGGCCGGAAGGCCAGCGCCTGCGCGGCTGTGTTGGCGTTGCCGGCCAGCACGCGCGTGCCCTCGGGGAGCCGGGTGACGATGTCCTCGTGGGTGGCGTGGACGGCGAAGCGCTCGGGCAGGCCGTCGAAGAGGGAGTCCTTCCGCCCCTCCTCGGTGAGCGTCACCTCCACGGTGCCTGTCTCCCGGCCCTGGGGATTGCGCTCCACCCGGCCGCCATACGCATGCGCGAGCAGCTGCTGGCCGAAGCACACGCCGAGCACCGGGGTGCCCCGCTCGCCCGCCTCCACCATGAAGTCCGCGGCGCGCTCCATCCACGGCTCCAGCTGCGTCACCGACAGCGGCGAGCCCGTCATCATCACCGCGTCGTACCCGTCCGCGCTGGGTGGCAGGGGAGCGTTCCGGTGCGCATGGAGGATGTCGAAGCGGTAGCCGGACAGTCCGATGGTTTGCAGGAACCACCGCTCGTAATCGCCCACCGAGAGGCGCACGGCGGGGGCCGCGTCGCCCGCTTTCAGCAAGAGGACGTTCTTCACTGTCGCAGGTTGCCGCATCCGTGCCTCGTTCCTAACGTCTCGTGCCACGCGTGTCCGCTCCTGAGCAGTAGGGGTGGGACGCCTGTGTGACGCGAGGCCTCCCGATGACCGACGCTTGCTCGCTCACTCCCCGGCTTCGCGCTCTCAAGTTGCACATCGGCAGTCTGCTCGACGAGGCCGCCGACCACGGTGGTTAAGAAGGAAGGAACCCATGCCCACGCGTCCCAAGGCGAAGGTCCTCACGCATCCAGCCATGGCCCGGAGAGCGCGCACCACCAAGGAGCGGGATAGCTCCGCCCGGAGCAGCGCCCCTCGCGACTCCAGCGGGACGGACACCCTGCGCCGCTGGCTGGACGAGAAGGGCGTGAAGAAGGTGAAGGTGGGTGCCATCGACATCGATGGTATCTGGCGCGGCAAGTACATCTCCCTGGACAAGTTCCTCAGCGCCGCCAAGAGCGGACTGGGCTTCTGTGACGTCGTCTTCGGATGGGACCTCGGCGACGAGCTGCTGGACAACACCCGCGTGACAGGCTGGCACACTGGCTACCCGGACGCGCACGCGAAGGTAGACACCACCACCGGGCGCATCATTCCCTGGGAGCCTGACACGGCGGCCTTCCTGCTGGACTTCGTCAACCCGGACGGCTCGCCCTTCGAGGCCAGCCCGCGCCAGCTGCTCCAGAAGATTTCGACGCAGGCGCGCGAGCTGGGCTACCTGCCGCGCTTTGGCGCCGAGTACGAGTTCTACATCTTCAAGGAGCAGCCCCACACCCTGAAGGAGAAGGGCTTCCAGGAGCTGACGCCGCTGACGCCGGGCATGTTCGGCTACTCGTGGCTGCGCACCTCGCAGAACGCGCCGCTGGTGCACGCGCTCATCGACGGGTGCAACGGCTTCGGGCTCGACATCGAGGGCTTCCACACGGAGACGGGCCCGGGCGTCTTCGAGGCCGCCATCCGTTATGACGACATCGAGAAGTCGGCGGACAAGGCCGTGCTCTTCAAGACGGTGGTGAAGGAGATCTGCGCCCGCCACGGCCTCACCGCCTGCTTCATGGCGAAGGTGAATGCGAAGCTGCCGGGGTGCTCGGGGCACGTGCACCAGTCGCTGTGGGACCTCAAGGGCGAGCGCAACCTCTTCCACGACGAGGACGCGCCCCACCGCATGAGCCGCCTGATGCGGCACTACATCGGCGGGCAGCTCGAGCTGATGCCGGAGCTGACGGCGCTCTACTGGCCCACCATCAACAGCTACAAGCGCAGCGTGGAGAACACGTGGGCGCCCACCACCGCGACCTGGGGCCTGGAGAACCGCACCACCGCCATCCGCGTCATCGGTGAGAACTCCAAGGCGATGCGGATTGAGTACCGGCAGCTCGCCGCGGACATGAACGCGTACATCGGCATGGCGGTGAGCCTGGCCGCGGGCCTGTGGGGCATCCGCAACAAGGTGGAGCCGCCCGCGGCCTGCAACGCCAATGCGTACACGGAGGCCGACGCCCGGCCCCTGCCTCGCAACCTGAGGGACGCGGTGGCGCTGCTGAAGAACAGCGAGCGCGCCCGGGAGCTGCTGGGCGAGGGCTTCGTGGACCACTTCGTGCGCACGCGCGAGTGGGAGGTGCGCCAGTACGAGCGCGCCGTCACCAACTGGGAGCTGGAGCGCTACCTGGAGCTCATCTGATGAGCACGACGGAGGAAGCAGTCATGAAGCCGTTCGACATCCCCACCGAGCCGCGCGTCACGGAAATGGCGTGGCCCACGCGCATCGTCTTCGGCGCGGGGGCCCTGCAGCGGCTCCCCGCCCAGGCGCAGCGGCTGAAGATGGCGCGCCCGCTGCTCGTCACCGACGCGGGCGTGGTGAAGGCGGGGCTGGCCTCGCGCGTGCTGGAGGTGCTGAAGGGCGCCGGGCTGGAGTGCGCCGTCTTCGACCGCGTGGAGCCCAACCCCACCGAGCGCGACGTCTTCGCCGGCCTGGAGGCCTACCGCAAGGGCGGCTGTGACGGCATCGTCGCCCTGGGCGGAGGCAGCGCGCTGGACGCGGGCAAGCTGGTGCAGTTGCTCACCACGCACGAGCCGCCGCTCAGCCGCTACGACGACGCGAAGGGCGGCGACCAGTACGTGCGTGACGATTTGCCGCCGCTCATCGCCATTCCGACCACCGCGGGCACGGGCTCGGAGGTGGGCCGCTCGGGCGTGGTGACGCTGGAGGACACGGGCCGCAAGACGGTCATCTTCAGCCCGCACCTGCTGCCGCGCGCCGCCATCTGCGACCCGGAGCTGACGCTGGGACTTCCGCCCGGCGTCACCGCGGCCACGGGCATGGATGCCTTCACGCACTGCCTGGAGGCGTACCTGGCCAACGGCTTCCACCCGCTGGCGGACGCGGTGGCCATCGACGGCATCCACCGCGTGGGGCGCTCGCTGGTGACGGCGGTGCGCGAGGGCAGCAACCTGGCCGCGCGCACGGACATGATGGTGGCGGCCATGGAGGGCGCCATGGCCTTCCAGAAGGGACTGGGCGCCTGCCACGCGTTGGCGCACGCGCTCACGCCCGTCTCCGGTGTGCACCACGGCCTGTCCAACGCCATCGTCCTGCCCGTGGTGATGGAGTTCAACCGCGCGGTGTGCACGGCGCGGCTGGCCCGGGTGGCGGTGGCCATGGGTGACACGTCCAACGCGCGCGAGGAGGTGCTCGCGAGCAATGCCATCGACCGGGTGCGCCGGCTCAACGCGGCCGTCGGCATCCCCGCGCGGTTGCGTGACGCGGGCGTGCAGGAGAAGGACCTGCCGAAGATTGCCGACAAGGCCTTTCAGGACGCCTCGCACCTGAGCAACCCGCGCAAGGTGACCGAGGCCGACCTGCTGGCCATGGCCCGCGAGGCGTTCTGACGTAGGGCTTCGCACCGGGCACCGGGGGAGGCACTCCGCCTCCCCCGGAGTCGCTTCAGGGCGCTTCGTCCGAGGCGCCCGGCGTTCCCACGGTGCCGCCGTCCGGAAGCACCGGGGCTCCTGTGCCGTTGCCGTTCTCGGTGCCGTCGATGCCGGCGTCCACCTCGCCGTGCGAGCCCACCACCGCGCCCGTCACGGGCGGAGCGGACTCCTCGGGGCTGAACTCCAACGTCTCCACGAACACGCGGCCGGGCAGGCGCAGGTCCATGGCGTTGATGCGCTCCTGGCCGCGCAAGTCGTAGAGCTGCTGCGCCACCGGGCCCGCGGGGATGCGGTCGTCGGAGAAGAAGATGTACATCCGCACCTTCCCCTCCTGGGCGGGGATGCGGAAGCTCGTGTTGGCAATGGGCTTGTTCGGGTCGCACCGGATGGAGCGATTCTCCCGTGTCAGCGTGAGCTGCCGGATGACGCCTTTCTCGGACACCGTGTAGAGCATGCAGTAGGGGAGCTGTCCCTCCGACGGGACGACCTCCACCGTGGCCGCACCTGTCTTCCGCAACTGCGCGCGCGTGGGCCGGTCCGACGACTTCTTGTCATCACAGCCCGCACACAGCGCTACCACTGCCAGCACCGCACTCCACCGCTTCATGTGTCCCTCCCGAGGGGCGTGGAAGAACCACCATCTGCGAGCACAGCGTACTTCGGAGCATGGGACTGGAGGGAAGTCATGGCAGCTCTCTTGGGACTTCCCGCAGGCCACAACGCCCGCCAGTGCACACCGCGACCGGCCGGGTCCTCGGCGGCGCGCACGGAGGAATGATGCAGGGCTTGCCGCGCTCCTCGCAGGCACTCACGCGCGCGTCGATGGACTGCGCCTCCCTCGCCGGCACCGCGCGCCCCGAGCACAGCCGCGCACAGCACTCGCCCTCGGGCACCAGGGTGATGGTGCAGTCGTCGTCGCTCCGACACTCCGCCGACTGTGACTGCTCCGGACGGTCCTTTGATGCGGTCGGAGGTGGTGGGGGGCCGGCGTCCTGGCGCTCCGCGTCACGCGGAGGGGTAGGCGCGGGAGCGGCCACCGTCGTGCTGCCGCTCTCTGGAGATGCCGCGTCGTCCGGGCGGCTCACGGGCTCTACGGAGCGAGCACAGCCGAGAGACAGCAGGAGGGAGCACAGCAGCAGGGAAGGGCGCATGCGCTCCATCGTGTCCCCGGAGCGGTGTCCATTCCAGGAGGGAGTCAGGGAAGCGCGCCCGACGTGTTGTCGGGGCGAGGCCCCGCCCGGGGTCGCTCGGACGGGGCCGCTGCTTCAGGGGCTCACGGGCAGCCGGAGCTGACCTGGAGCGAGTCGTAGGCCATCCAGCCGTTGCGCTTGGTGCCGGTGACGGCGGCGATGACGTAGCCGTAGATGAACTTCATCGTCCCCGACTGCTGGCGGTAGCGGCCGGCGCTGTCCTGCACCCAGAGCGGGATGTCGATGGACGGCGCGCCGCCGTCGGTGGGCACGTCCAGGCGCTGGAACTTCGTGCCCGCGGGGAAGTGGTCCACCGCGGGGCCGCCCAGGGCGAAGCCCGGCACGTTGAAGATGAGGTTGACCGAGCGCAGGCCATTGGCACGCGGCAGCGGCAGGTAGTCGCCCGCGCGCTCGTGGGTGGCGTCGCTGTCGTAGACCACCTTCTTGAACTCCAGGGTGGTGTCGTGCGAGTTGCGCACGGAGTAGCAGCCCAGCTTCGCCAGGCCCGCGCCCAGCGCGGAGACATGGCCGACCTTCTGCTCGAAGGACGTCCGGCCGAGGATGGCCGACGTCGGCAGCCAGCCCGCGCTGGAGTTGGAGGTCGACACCGCGAAGGCGTGCAGCACGCCGCCGAAGGTGCGCGTCTGCCCGTAGTTGAACGCCGAGCTCGTCCGCGTGTTGGTGCCCATGATGGTGCCGTTGCCGTCGCGGATGGACACGCCCGTGGACAGGCCCCAGTTGTCGTCGGCCGGGTCGTTGGTGGGGACGCGGTTGCCGCCCGGGTCCTGCAGCTTGCAGTTGTAGGGGCTGGCGATGCAGTAGGTGCCATTCACGCCCGAGTACGCGGCCTGCTCCTGCGTGGAGAGGCCCTCGCCGGCCGCCGTGCCTTCGAGTGGGGCCTCGCCCCCGCACGCGGCGGAGGCCAGGGCAAAGGTGCAAATCAAGGAAAGATGGTTTCGCATGTTCTCATGGAATGCGAAGGAGACCCCGGATGTCAATCGGGTCAGTGCTGCCTCGGCACGGAGGGCACGCTGATGCTCAAAGCGCTCCGTGCCAGGCCTACTTCGCGAGTGCGTCGAGCCGGGCAGCGGTGCGCGGTGCGCCCATCATCACCGCCGCAATCAGCGCGGTGTTGCCGCTGGCGTCCTGGCGCATGGGGTCCGCGCCGCGCGAGAGCAGCACCTCCAGCACCTCGAGTCGGTCGAACATCGCCGCGTATATCAGCGCGGTGCGCCCGTCGGGCCCGCTTCCATCCACCGGGGCACCTCCGTCGAGCAGCAGTGTCACCATGCGCACGTCCCCCTTGAAGGCGGCGCCGGCCAGCGGAGTCTGTCCCTTGTCGTTGGCGCGGGTGGCATCCGCGCCGCGCGAGAGCAGCAGCTGCGCCACCTCGGCCTGTCCCGAGTAGGCGGCGAGCATCAGGAGCGTGTTTCCCTCCTCGTTGGTGAGGTTCACCGGCAGCCCCGCGTCGAGCATCTGGCGGAGCGTGTCCGCGTTGCCCTGACGGGCGAAGGAGAACGCCTCGCGGGCGGCCGCGAGTGCTCGGGGGTCGATGCCATCGGAAGGAAGGGGCATGGGCGGGCTCCTGCGGGAACAGCGGGGATGTGCACGCCCGCCGTCGGGAGCAAGAAGGTTTCCGAGGCGGGATGCGCACTCCAGCAGGACCCGGGGCCGGGGAGCCACCCTTGCCCGGCCCGGGGTGTTCATCCCGGACGGATGAGCTGGATGTCCCGACGCGCGCCCTCGGCAGCGGCGAAGGTGAGGAGCCGCTCACCTTCGGCCATGACGTCGGCGCGCTCCTGGGTGGACAGCCGCCTGAAGGGCTCGATGGCCAGGGTGGCGGTGCCTCGGGCCTGCTGGAGCTTCCAGGTCCCCTGGAAGAAGCCATCCACGAGCAGGGCCCCGGGCACCATGCCGTTCTTGGTGGCGATGCGCTTGCGGTCCTCTTCGGAGATGACGCGGGTGCGGTCGGCGTGGGACAGGGTCAGGTTGTCGAACTCGGGCAGGAAGCGCACCGGCGCGGGAGTCTCCGGGTCGGGCCTCGGCGCGTCGGGCAGGTCGAACAGCTCGCGGCCCTCCTCGTCGCGGAAGGTCCGCAGGCCCGGCCGGAGCCGCTCCACCACCTCGCCCAGTCGGGTGAGCCCCGACCACGCCTGCACGTCCATGACGCTGGCCGGACCGAAGGCGGCGAGGTAGCGCAGCACCAGCGCATCCACCGAGGCCTTGGAGTCGAGGGGCTGGCCCAGCCAGGACTCGGCCGTGGTGCAGCGGGCCTGTCCGCTGGAGCCCCAGATGCCGCGAGGTGGCACCTGCACCAGCGGCGCCAACAGGCGGAGGGCCTGCGCGAGGGCCGTGGCATCGCGGTCCGGCCAGCGCTCCGCCAGCGAGGCGCCGAGCTCCGTGTACGTCAGGGGCCGGGCTTCCACGAGGGAGCGCCCCGCCGCCACGAGCGCCTCCAGGTCCATGCCCACCAGCTTGCGGCCATGGTCGCTGCCCGTCTTCAGGGCACGCTCCAGCATGGGCTGCACCAGGGGGCGCAGCATGAGCGCGTCACGTCCGGTGACCAGGTGGAGCGTCCCGCGCATCACGATGATGCGCACCACCTGCTTGTCGATGAGCAGCGTGGACAGCTCCTCCTGGCGGAAGCCCTGCAGCCGCGTCCACAGGCCGTAATAGGGCGCGAACGGCGCCTGGGCCTGCATGCCCACGAGGTGCTCGATGGCTTCGCGCGCGGACAGCTTCGAGCGGCGCAGCAGCAGCTGTCGCTCCAGCAGGGCGCGGTTGAGGGTGCGCTGGCTGAGCACCCGGGCCGGACGGCTTCCTCCTCGACGGGTGACTCCGACCGCTGACTTTCGGGTGGGCATGGTCATCGTCCTGGGCCGGGGAGCCACCGGCCGTGCCGCCGCTCCTTCCGTGGTGGCCATGGCATGAGCCGCGCTGGCGGCCCTGGAAGAAGTGGCGACGGGGAGGCCAATGGGCAGGAGCGGAAAGAAGAAGGAGAGCATTCGGCCTCGGTCCGGACTTCGGTGGGTGCGCCCCTGGGGGGAGCGCTGTCGTCAGCGACGGTGCTGGCGCTACCCTGGGCCTTGGCGATGACAGCCTTGTGTCAGTTATCCGCGCCCGAGAGGAAGCGGGCCTGGGCCCCGCGTCATGGCCCCTCTGGGGCGCTGCGTAGATTTTACCCGGGTGATATTGACGGCCGAATATTACCCGGGTAATAACGAGCGCACTGGATAGGGAGTGCACGTGGCCGACGACAGACAGTCAGGGGATGGGCAGGCGGAAGCAGGGCGGTACACGGCCATCGCGGGGCCTCGCTGCATCGCCTCGGGCGGGTTGGAGGAGGTCTCGCTGAAGGTGAAGGCCTGGGTCGACGGCGGCGAGCTGGCCCCGGTGGTCATCTACGAGGACGCGACGGGCCTTCCGGTGCACCCGGACCTGCGGGGGACTCGAGAGGACGTGCTGCGTGGGCTCGACGAGCGGCGCGCGCGGGCGGCGACCGCTGGGGAGGATGCGGAGGGCCCCAGGAGGAGCGGGCCGGGCCGGCCGAAGCTGGGCGTCGTCTCCCGCGAGGTCTCACTCCTGCCGCGCCACTGGGAGTGGCTCAACGCGCAGCCAGGTGGCGCGTCCGCGGCGTTGCGCAAGCTTGTCGAGGAAGCCCGGCGTGACGGGACGGGTCGCGAGCGGGCTCGCCGTTCGCAGGAAGCAGCCGGCCGCTTCATGCTCGCCGTGGCCGGGGACCTACCGGGCTTCGAGGAGGCCTCGCGCGCCTTCTACGCCTGGCACGCGGAGCGCTTCGAGCAGCTCACCCAGCCGTGGCCCGACGACATCCGGACCCACGTCCGAAGACTGGTGACCGTCGCCTTTCGCGACGAGGCCGCGGTGACACGTCCCTCCAGCAAGCAGTCTTGAACCTCCGCCACTCACGCGCGCCCAGGGAATCCGTCGTGGAAATCTTCCTGCTGTACTTCATGGCAGTCCCCCTCACCTGGGCGCGCCGTCCCGTCAGGACGAGGCAACTCACCGTCGTGGCCGATGAGGCCAGGGGGAAGGACTCCCGCCGTCAGCGCCCGGCCAGGAAGCAACCCGCCGCCTCCGCGCCGCGTAGGCCCCGCCGTGGAGGGCGACCCGTCGTGAAGCCAGGGGTTCCGTGAGCCCTCGGGCGGTCGGACGGAGCGCCGTTGATCTCCAACTTCACCGCGCCCCGAGGGGCCATGGGATGGCCGGGGCGAGGCCACCTCCGGGCGGAGCGTTGTTGGGTTCCAGCTTCACCGCCCCGCGGGGACACTGGATGGCCGGGCGATGATGCCGAGGTGGTTGGCCACGGGGCGCTCCCACCACGGCATGCGGAAGTTGCTCGTCGAGTTGATGCGCTGGACGCGCCCTGGCGCCTCGCTCCGCACGAGCGTGGAGGAGCCGCCACCATCCAGTTGGATTGCGGCGTGCGCGCCGTGCTTCAGCAGCAGGTCCGTCACCTCCGCGAGCGTGGCGCCCTGGCTGTAGCGGCGCTGCTTGCCGTCCACCACCACCAGCAGCAGGTAGCGCCCGGTGGCATCGACGCCGATGGCGGTGCGCGGGTAGGGGGCCTCCGCGATGGGCGAGGCCTCGCGCGGAGCCGGCGCCCCGTCACGGACGAGGTAGCCGAGCCCGGAGAAGGCGTGCCACACCTCACCGGCCGGGGACTCGAAGCGTGCGCTCCGCTCACGTGACAGGTACAGGGTGACGGTGCCCTTCGACGGCTTGCCATGGCGCACGCCATGCGAGGCCGCCGGCCCCACGACGTGCACCGGCTCACCCACGCGGGGCCCGTAGTTCAGCGGGTGGTTGGCGTGGAAGGGGAAGAAGAAGCTGGTGTTGATGGCGACCTGCACCCCGTGCCGTGCCGCGAACCCGCTCACCGTGTCGGCCCGCACGTCTCCTGCTGGCGACGGCTCGGCCGGAGTCACGACGAGGTCGATGCCCGGCGCCTCCAAATCAATCCGGACGACGTGCGCCACCATGGCTCGCGGAGCGCGCCGCACCTCGCGCGTGTACTCCACGCCCTCGAACCACACCTCGTGCGCGGGCTCCGGAGGGCCGCGCCAGGTGAACCACGTCCAGTACCCACCGCCGACGCAGCCGGCGAGGGCCGGGACCACCAGCACCCAGCCACACGTCCACCGAAGCCAGCGGCGGACCCGCCAGCGGCGCATCACCCAGAGGCCCACGGCCAGGAGGACGCAGGCGCCTGTCAGGATGAGGGGGCCCATGCGCTACGCGTCGCGGGCTAGCGCCCCTCGGGCCGCACGTAGACGATGACCTGCGGCGTCTCGTCCAGGTACAGGCCCGTCACCGGCGTGCGCGTGCCGAAGGACTGCCACGTGAGGAACTCGTGCTCGCGGAACTCCTGGTGGTACTGGTACGCGACGATGTCCGCGTCGGAGGGGCTGCCCACCTGGCGCAAGTCGTTCCGCAGCATGCCGTTGCGCTGGTAGTCGCGGAACGAGCCGTGGTGCACCTCGTGCAGGAACAGCCGGGCCCCCGGCTTCGCGTGCGCGTTGATCCACGGCAGCACGCCCGTCACGTGGCTGGACCAGAACTGCCGCTGCATCCCCAGCGTGGCCGCGCCCGGCAGTCCGCCCGCCAGCTCCGAGTACGCCGCCGTCCCGTAGGGGAACACCCGCACCGAGTACACCAGCGCCGGAGCCAGCAGCACCGCGAACACCGGCGCCGTTACCGCCGCGAAGGGCAGCGAGGGCCGCTTCGCCTTCAGCCGCTCCCACAGCGCCGCGCAGCCGCGCGTCACCGCCGCGCCCGCGAGGATTCCGAGGAACACCATGGACGGGAACCAGTGCTTCACCCCGCCGAAGTGCGGCACCTGCGGGTGGCTGATGATGAGGATGGACGTCACCGCATTCACGCCGACCAGCGCCTCGGCCAGCGTCACCGGCCGCTCCACCCAGGCGCGCGTCCGCGCGAAGAGCCCCAGCACCGCGCGCGCCGCCAGCGCCAGCAGCCCCGTCACCATGGGTGCGAAGAGGCTGGTGGGCACCGTCAGCGCCGTCTTCATCACCACGTAGCTCAGCGGGAAGGGAGGCTCGCGCAGCAGCGTCCCCAGGTAGAACCAGGCGTAGTGGTTGTGCTTCGCGTGGAAGGCCAGGTACCACGCCGTGCGCTCCACCGGCTCGTGCCAGAGGTACGGCCAGTGGAGATAGAAGATGACGGGCCCCAGCACGGCCATGGCCAGCACCGGCATCAGCGCTCGCGTCACCGGCGCGTCCACCTTCCGCACGCCCTTCAGCACCCACGTGCCGATGGTCGCCAGCCCGACGAAGAGGAGCGTGTGGGGGCTGAGGAGCAGGAACTTCCGCTGGAAGCCCTCGCCCCCGCCCAGCGACAGCACCAGCAGCCCGTAGAACACGGCCACCGCCGCGAACAGGCCCACGAAGCGGAGCAGCCACGTGCGTGCCTCGGGCTTGCCCGCGCTCGCCGTCCACGCACGCCACAATGCGAAGGGCGTCAGCACGAAGGGGAGGAAGAGCGCGTTGTGCTTGGTGGCAAGCGCCAGGCCGAAGGCCACGCCGCACCACAGCCCCCACTTCACGTCCTCCAGCGCGCGCCAGAAGCAGTACACGACGAGCAGCCACAGCGCCGCCACCGGCACGTCGAAGCACGCCAGCTCGCCGTTGAAGTACTGCCGCGGCACCAGCATGAAGGCGAGCGCGGCGAACAGCCCCGCGGTGCGCCCGTACAGCGCGCTGCCGAAGAGGAAGCTCAGCGCCGGCACCAGCGCGGCGAAGGCGAACGCCGGAAGCCGGAACGCCGTGGCCGAGCGCATCCACCCCAGCGTGTCGTGGAAGAGCAGGTGGCTCAGCCCGAACAGCGTCTTCAGCAGCACCGGGTGCTCGTGGTTGTAGTCCCACGCGCGGACGATGGCCGCGTCCGTCAGCGCCCGTGACGGCGACTGGAAGAGCTGCCGGAACCAGTCCGCGTAGCCCTCCGCCGCCGCGAAGTAGACGCTCTCGTCGCGCGTGAAGCCCACCGCCGACTCCGTCACCAGCAGCACGGCGAAGGCCAGCACCCACAGCAGCCAGGCCAGCCACTTCTCGTCCCGCGTGGGAGCGCGGCCCATCATCCCCGCACCCCCGCCGCGGGCTCCACCGCCAGCACGTCCAGGCACACCTGCCGCCGGTCCGCGTTGTCGGACTGCACCCAGACCTTCACCGTGCGCGCCTCGCCCTCGGGCAGCCGCACCTCGGCCTTCTGTACGCCCTCCAGGCCCGGCGGCACCGCCACCTCCAGCAGCCGCGCGCCGCTCCGTGCGTCGTCCACGCCCAGCAGCGTCGTGGTGAGCCGCGCGTCCCTCGGGTGCGCGTGCTCCCAGATGATGCCGCCCTCCAGCCGCAGGCCGAGCCCGCCGGGGATGCCGTCGAACTCCGCCACCAGGCGCTGCTTCCCGCCCGGTGCATGCATCCATAAACAGCGGCGCGGCTCGTAGAGGATTTCGTGCCACTCCGGCGCTACGTAGAGGTAGTTGGCGCCAGGGCAGCGGTGCGCCTTCCCATCGAAGGGGCAGTCGCGGCGCGTGCCGTCCGGTGACTCCAGGTACACGCGGGCCCGTGCGTACGCGTCCGTGGCCGAGAAGCGGCGGGGACGGTGGCGCCCATTCTCATAGAGCGTCAGCGACAGCGGACCCTCGCGCACGGGCGAGCCCACCGCGCGGCGCTCGGGCTGGAAGGCCGCGAGGAAGGCGTCCTCGTCCGAGCGTGGCAGCTCCGGCTGTCCCAGCACCCAGATGCGCGGGTGCGCGGCCAGGTCGTCCTTGTCCGAGCCCAGGTAGCCGTACACCGGCACTTCGGGCGGGACGAAGAGGCGGGCGCGCTCCGTCCACCAGGGAAAGAGGAGCACCGCGTCTCCGGGGCGGGCCTCGGCCTTGAGGCGCTCCGCCACGGCGCGGTAGTCGCCTTCCGAGGGAAGGCGGCCCGGAAGGCGCAGGTGGAAGAGCAGGCTCAGGAGCGCGACGAGCAGCAGGCCCCCCAGCTCCAGGAGGGGCAGCGCGCGCAAGAAGCTAGGACTTCGCAAGGCGAATCTTCTGCTCGCTCTTTTCCCGGCAGAAGGTGCAGAAGATGGCCTCGCCCTGGGGGAAGGACGGCGTCCAGGGCGGGTACATCGAGCACCGCGGGTCCAGGCAGTGGTGCAGCTCCCACAGGTGGCCCAGCTGGTGGAGCGCGTGGCGGGCCACGGGCTTGAAGCCAGTCTCGAGGTCCTTGTAGGGGGCGATGCTGAGGATTGCGCGGTCCTTGCCATGCCGCGCGAAGCCCGGCGTCGGAGCCACGCCGCTGGGCAGCTCGCGCTCCTTCAGCTTGCGCGTGGTGAGCAGCAGCACCTTGTCGTCCTTGTAGGAACGGATGCCCTTCACCTGCTCCAGCACCTTCTCCGCCTCCAGCGGCTCGGGCATGCCCGGTGGCAGCTCGGCCGTGCCGGAGTGCTCGCTGCCCACGCCGAACGCCGTGTAGAGCGTGCGGTTGAACTTCGCGAGCTGCTTGTCGTCGAAGGAGTCCAGCGTCCAGACGCGAATCACGGTGCGTCACCTCGGCGGGAGGGCCTTCGGGATGGGCGGGGCGACCCTGCGCACCCGCCCTGGAAGGCCCGTCGTTCCACTGCGTCTTCAGTCCTCGCCCTCGGTGGGCTTCGCCTTGGGCGGGCGGCCCCGCTTCTTCGGCGCGGCGGGAGCGGCTGCCTCCGCCTCGGGCGGCTTGGGCTTGGGCGGACGGCCGCGCTTCTTGGGCGCGGGGGCCTCGCCGCCCTCGGCGGCGGCCGTGGCCTCCGGCTTGGGCTTGGGCGGACGGCCGCGCTTCTTGGGAGCAGGCGCTTCGCCCCCCTCGGCGGCCTCTGTCTTGGCCTTCGGCGGACGGCCGCGCTTCTTGGGAGCAGCCTCCTCGGAGCCTTCGGCGGCCTCGCCCTCCTCCTCACCCTCCTCGGAGGACTCCTCCTCGGCGGGCTCGGCGGGCGCTTCCTCGTCCGGCGGCAGGTCCAGGTCGCCTTCCAGCCCCAGCAGGTCGCCGTCGAGGCCCAGGTCCTCGTCCTCGCGCGCGAACTCGGCGGCGGTGCGCTTGGGGCGCTCGCGGCCGGGCGGGAAGAGGACGATGTCGATGGAGTCCTCGGCGTTGACCTCGGCGGTGCCCAGCGCGGCGGCCACCTCCATGACGAGCAGGTGCCGGGCGTTGTCGTAAAGCTCACGCTCCTTGGTTGGCAGCGGGCGCAGCTCGCTGAGGACCTGGAGGCCCTTCACCACCTCGGCCAGTCCCAGGATGCCGCCCTGGGTCATCCGGTCCAGGTTGGTGCGAGCGCGCTGCTTCCAGTCCAGGTCGGCCTTGTCGCTGTCCGAGCGCAGGAACTCGTAGATGCTCTCCACGTCCTCGGCGGTGGCGACCTTGCGCACGCCGATGGAGACCACCTTGCCTTGTGGAACCATGACGACGGCGCCGTCTTCTTCGCGCCGCATCGTGACGAAGGTGAGCTTCTGACCGGCCACCTCCTTCACGTCGATGGAGGAAACGCGGCAGACCCCCTGGTTCGGATAGACGACCCGGTCGCCGACCGCGAGCTGGAATGACGCGGACCCTTCAGGCATGTCCCCCTCACGGGCGAGGTAAACGTCAGCGGAGGCCCGGGCTTAGCACCGAGCCGCGCCGGACGCTACGAGTTTACCGGTGAAGTGCCGCGGTCCGTGCGTCCGTCCCCTGGGCCTCCAGGAGGGTGCCCAGCACTTCCTTCTGTCGTGCATCCAGCGCCGCCTCCACCTGGGCCTCCGTCGGCTCCAGCGCCTCCACCCCGGGCTGCGCATCCACGCGCGCGGACACTCCCACCGTCCCCACCAGCGCCACCCCGAACACGAACACTGCCACCAGCTTCTTCATGGTGATGCCTCCAGGGCGCCCAGGGTAGGGGGCGGGCCCGGATGATCAATTTTTCGGCAACAGGTCGCTGCACGGCTGTAGCGCGTCCCTAGTGCGCGGGCGCGTCGAACAGCCGCTCCGGAGCCCGGGCAGGAGGCGGGCCGCCAGGCGGTAGCACGGGGGAGACTTCCAGGAGCAGGGTGCCCGTGTTGTCGGACAGGTGGTCATCCGGGAAGGCGAGCTGCAGCCAGGAGGCCCCCCGCAGGCGCACGGGCTGCCCCACCTCCAGCAGCTCCAGCACCCCCGAGGAGGACTCAGGGCCGTCGCCCCTGCCGTACAGGCCGAGCACCCGCCCCACCGGCCCTCCGTCGAAGCCCCGTGTGCGGGCGGGCTCGGGGCTGTCGCGCACCACCACTTCATAGGTGGTGTCCGGGTCCAGCTGGCGAAGCACGAAGCGGTCCGCGCGGGACAGCTTCACGGCGTGCGCGCGCGCGTCCAGCCGCACGCTGGTGACGGCGCCGCTGTTGCGCTCGCGCACCCGCACCTGGAGGGAGCCGTGGTTGTCCTCCTTCCGAGCATCCAGCAGGAAGACATAGAGGAGCGAGGCGTTGCGGACGAGCCGCTCCTCGGGCCCCACCAGGCCGAAGGACTCGTGCGCGGGGAGCCGGTCGGTGCCCTCCAGGAAGTAGCCGGCCTGCTCCACCGTCGCGGGGCCCCCCGTGGACAGGCGGCCCTCCACGCGCACGGCGTAGGTCAGCGTCGGGTCCAGCTTCACCTCCGCCGCGGACAGGAAGGGGACGCGGAAGGCATGGCCCACGGCGGACAGGGTGAGGCGCCCGGCGGGCATGGTGGCCTCTTGCGGAGGCGGGGCCCGGAGGGGCTTCGACGCGAGCGCGCCCGAAGGCGAGGCGCCGGGGCCCAGCCTCGGGCGGAGCCGGGCATGGACGGCCAGGGTGGTGCCCCGCTCGGCGCGCACCGTCTGGCTCCACGGCACCATGCCCGTCACGTGCACCTCCAGCAGGTGCTCGGCGTCCGCGGGCAGGTGGGTGATGAGCGCGGGAGTGCGCGAGGGCAGGGGACGGCCATCCACCCGGATGGTGGCGCCCGGCGGCGTGGAGCTCAGCTCCACGGAGAAGGTGCCGGCGTTGCCCATGGCCACCATGGCCACCAGCGCGAGGAGGACCACCGCCACCGGGGCGCCCACCACCACCTTGCGCGGCAGGCCGATGCCCCAGGGCGGGACGGACGCCCGCGGCTCCTCCTTCGCCGTCACCGGCGGCTCGCCGGGAGCGGGCGGCAGGGGAATGGGCTGGGTGGTGGGGCCGGTGTCCTCCCGCGCCTCCTGGGCGGAGGACTCGGAGGAGGGAGCCACCACCGGGATGGGCTGCGTGGTGCGCTCGCGCCGGACCGAGATGAGCGGGGACGGGGCGGGCAGCGGCGTTGCCTCGCGGAGGTGGCCGGGCTCGCGGGGGATGCGGCGCTCGGACGGGCCCTGCGTCCACCGGGTCAGCTGTGCCAGGAACTCGCGGGGCAGGAGCACCGGGCGGCCGTCCTCCACGAGCTCCGCTTCGAAGAGGTAGCCCATGAAGTGGGCCCGGGCCCGGGGGGAGACGTCCGGTGCGGCCGTGCGCAGGTGGCGGTTGAGGGCCTCGGCGAAGGCCTCGGCGGTGGGGTAGCGCTGCTCGCGCTCCACCGCCAGGGCCGTGAGGAGGATGCGCTCCAGCGCGGGAGGGAGGTCGGGGTTGAGGTCTCTCGGGCGCGGGAAGTCGCCCAGGGCGACCTTGCGCAGCACGTCCGCCAGCTTCCCCTCGAAGGGCAGCCGGCCGCAGAGCATCTCATAGAGGATGACGCCCGCCGCGAAGACGTCCGTGCGCGCGTCCAGCTCCCGGCCGCGGGCCTGCTCCGGAGCGAAGTAGGCGTACTTGCCCATGACCTCGCCCTCTTCCGCCTCGGCGCGGCCGGCCAGGCGGGCCTTGGCGATGCCGAAGTCCACCAGCTTCACCTGGCCCTCGTAGCCGAGGAGCACGTTCTGCGGGCTGACGTCGCGGTGGACGATGTGGAGCGGCCGCCCGCGGTCGTCCAGGCGGGTGTGCGCGTAGGCCAGCCCCTCCAGCACCTCCACGGCGATGAGCAGCGCCAGCGGCTGCGGCAGGGTGTACAGCCCCTTCTCCCGCGCGCGCCGCAGCACGCGCGACAGCGGGTGGCCGTCCACGAACTCCATGGCGATGAAGTACTGCCCGTCCACCTCGCCGAAGTCGAAGACCTGCGCGATGTTGCCGTGGCTCAGCCCTGCGGCGATGCGCGCCTCATTGACGAACATGGACACGAAGGCGGTGTTGCCCGCGTAGCCGGGGAGGATTTTCTTGATGACCACGGGCTTGGTGACGCCCGCCGCGGCGGTCATCCGGGCGCGGTAGATCTCCGCCATCCCGCCCGTCGCGATGCGCTCGAGCAGCTTGTACTTGCCGAAATGGAGCCCATCGGAAGGCTGCTGCACGTTCGTTCCGGCTCCTTCGGGCCTACCGGGCCGTAGCACCTGCCCTCCACACTGCCGCCACGGAGTCGCGGCACGCTATCATGGGGTATGTTCAACACTATGACAGGAAAATTCCGTTGAAATCGTTCGCTTGCCCTTTAGGGCTGGTCCTACTCCTCACCACATCGACCCCTGCGCTGGCGGCGCCTTCGGTGCTGCTGGCGCCCGCGCTGGGTCGGCCGGAGGGGGTACTCCTCCAGGGCCGGGTGTTGAAAGAGGCACCTTCGGGGGGCAGCACGGCACTCTCCCGCAACGTCCGGAGGCTGACAGCGACCAACTGGGAAGGGGCCCGGGTGGAGGTGTCCTTCCAGGGCGTGGTGGCCACGGTGAAGAGCGGGCACGACGGCAACTTCGAGGTGAACCTGCTGCCGCCCGAGGGCCAGCGCTTCCCGACAGGGACGGCGCAGGCGGAGGCGAAGGTGGAGGGCGCGGCGGCGACGGCGCCGGTGGAAGTCATCCCGGACTCCGCTCCGCTGCTGGTGGTGTCCGACTTCGACGACACCGTGGCGGTGACGAACGTGACGAGCCCGGTGAAGCTGGTGGAGTCGGCGCTGCTGAAGGACTCGGATACGCAGGCGGTGGTGCCGGGCATGGCGGCGTTCTACGGGTGCATGAAGCAGCCGACGGCGCCGGCCTTCGCGCTGGTGAGTGGCTCGCCCGTCCAGTACCTGCCGCGCATCCGGAAGTTCCTGGACCGCCATGGCTTCCCGACGGGCTTCGGGCTGTACCTGCGGGACATCGGTCCGACGACGCTGTCCGGGTACAAGCAGCCCGCCATCCGCCGCCTGCTCCAGCAATTCTCCCAGCCGGTGGTGCTGGTGGGGGACTCGGGAGAGAAGGACCCGGAGGTGTACGCGCAGATTCGCGACGAGTTCCCCGGGCGGGTGAAGGCCATCTACATCCGCGACGCCGGGCGCACCGAGGAGGCGAGCCGCTTCAAGGACATGGTCCTCTTCAAGGAGTCGGGTGCCGCGGCCGTGCATGCCGCGAGCGCCGGGCTGGCGGATGCTGCCTGCGTGGCTGCTGCCTTTCCGAAGAGCGCGCCCGTGCCCGCCGTCCTGCCCGCCGCCACCGTGAAGCAGACGCCTCCGTGAGGAGCGGGCGCGGTGGACAGCGGGGGGCTGCGTGTGCCCGTGGGCTCGCGGCTCCGTGCAGCGTGGCTCCTGTCGGGGCGCGGGCCTCGCGGTTCGCCCGTGTCCTCGCCGCCGCGCCGTGGGTCGTGGCCCTTGTTGGAATGCGGGCTCCGTTGACTTCCCGCGTCCTCGCCGCCGCGCTGCTCGTCACGCCAGTCGCGGGCTGCCGCGAGGAGAAGCCCGCCGAGCCCCTTCAGTCCTTGAAGCCGGAGCCACTGCCGTCGCTCGCGGCGGGAGGCGGGGCGCGTACCGCGGATGCGGGGGCCTCGGTGCCGGAGGATGTGGCGCCCGCGGTGGAGGCCGCGCCGGTGTATGGCGAGCCGCTGCCGGAGGAGGCGCTCCGGCTGGACCTGGCCGGTGAGCAGGTGCGGCTGGGGCAGGAGTCCTTCGAGTCCGTGCGCCCCGCCGACGCCGCGCGCCTGGCCGAGCGGGTGAAGGGCCGCGAGGTGCTGCTGGTGCCGGACGCAGACACGTACCTGGTGCAGGCGTCGGAGCTGCTGGTGGTGCTGCGGGACTCGGCGAAGGAGGTGTGGCTGAAGCACCCGGATGCGCCGGTGGCCTATCGGGTGGTGCTGCGCGACGAGGAGGGCTTCCGCGCGTGGCTCGCGGAGGTGGCGCCCGGCAAGCTGCGCATCATCCAGCGCTCGGATGGCTTCGAGCTGACCACCAGCGTCGGCAAGCTGCCCGGGCCCGATGCGAATGGCCCCTCGGTGCCGGTGCGAGGCGGGCGGCAGGACCTCGCCACGCTGCGCCGGGGGCTCGGCCTGCTGAAGGGGCGCTTCAAGACGTCCGAGGACATCTGCCTCGTGCCCTCGTTCGGCACCGAGGTGGCGCAGGCGGCGAGGGCGCTCGGCGCCACGTACAGCGCGCCCGGCGAGCCGCTCTTCGAGACGCTGTGCCTCATCTTCCCCACGCCGCGCGGGGCGAAGGATGGAGGCTGAGGCGCGTTTGCGTCAGGGCAGCGCGCCCACGCCCGCGAAGGCCGTCATCCACGCCTCTTCGTCGCGTGCCCGGGCCGCGTAGAACTCTTCCTGCAACGAGGGCAGGGGCCAGCGGTAGCAGCCCGCGCGCTCCACGGCCTTCTCCCAGAAGCCCAGCTCCACCCAGCGGTCGACGGACTCCTCCTTGTCCGGGACGTACCTCGACAGCTCGGAGCCGGCCATCTGGAGCCGGATGCCCAGGTCCAGCTCCAGGTGGGAGCGCTCCTTTCGGATGCGCGCGCCGAACTCCCAGAGCAGCCGTCCCATCCACCGCTGCTCGTCATCGGTCAGCTGGTCCTTGCTGGCGTGCGCGCGTTCCAGGAGCGTCAAGCCCAGTGACGGCCCCTGTGCCAGGAGGACCAGCCGCCACGCATGATGTCCGGGGGCGGCGAGCAGGCCATCGAACCGGGCGCGCAGCTGTTGAAAGAGCTGCTCGTTGGAGATCGGCTTCCACTCCGGAATCGAGAGGAGCTTCTCGAGCGAGGCCAGGTCGCCCCGGTTGAAGAGGGCCGAGGAGGGCCGCTCAGCCAGCGCTTGAAAGAAGAGCAACAGCGCGAGCTGGAGGCTCCGCGGCGAGGGGCCGGCGAGCTCCCGGAGCCGGTCGAGCACGGGCGGCAGCAGGAGCTCCCGGCGGTTCGGGCTCGCCCCGCCGCCGAGTTGCTCGTGAAGGCTCACGAGCAAGGGCACCGAGGAGGTCTTCGTGAGCTGCTCCTCGAGGTCGAAGACGCACCTGCCCTCGCAGAAGTCCAGCGCGAGCACCGCCAGGGCGAAGCGCTGGGCCTCGTCGGCCTGCGCGTAGCTTGCTTCCGGCTCGGCGAGCAGGGTGTCCGGCTCCACCGGGCTGGGGAGCAGGGCGCTCTTCCCGAAGTCGGGATGCCCGAGCGCCTTCCAGGTGTCGAAGAAGGCATGTCGCCAGTCTGGCGAACCCGGGCGTCGCGCGGCGAGTTCGAGCAGCAGCTTCGCCTCGGGAGTGTCGCGCAGGGAGGGATGCGCGAGGGTGCTCCGGGCCGCGGCTTCGTTGCCGGCTTCCAACTCGGCGCAGGCGCGCAGCAGCAGGGCCGGCGCGTAGGTGCTCGACTCGCGCAGGGCCTCCTCGATGTGGACCCCCGCTTCGGGATGGTTCGCGAACAGGGAGTAGGCCGCGGCCTGGGTGAGTGGCGCGGCCCGGGCCTCGTCCTCCGCCTTGCGCTTCCACCGGAAGGCGGTGAGGCCACCACCGGCCAGGATGGGAGTGAGCCCCAGGGTCCACAGCAGGAGCTGGCGGCGGGTCTGATGTCGCCGCGGACCTGACGAAGGCTCAACCTCCGGCGTCACCCGTTCGTTGGGGATGGGGGTGTTGCTCACTGGGGCCTCATCGCTCTCGCGATTCAAGTGATGTGGACGAGGGCTTCTTCGGGCCCGGGCGTTTCACGCCGTGATGCTACCCTCAACCCGGTGAGCCCAGGCGCGAGACATGTGGCCGCTCGGTGGTCGCTGCTCCTGGTTGTGTTCCAGGGTGGGTGTCTGGCGGAGTCCGCGCTGGATGAAGCGGACCTCCAGTGTGGCCCTCGAGACCTCACGGTGGAGTGCTGCCTCAAGAAGAGCCCGGGGCAGTGGGAGAAGTGCACGGGGACGCCGAGCCCTGGCGAATCAGGTGTGTCGAATGCGGTGAAGCGTAACGCGGCGCGAGCCGCGGCTGGTGGCACGGCCGTGGCCGTCGCGCTGCAGCCGGTCATCAACTCCGCGGAGCGCCGGGGCGTGGAACTGGCCACGGATCTGCTCGCGGAGGTCGAGGAGGCCAGCTGGAAGTGCGTGCGCAGGGCCGAGCGGGAGGTCAACGACCACTACTTCGACGGCGAGAGTCCGAGCCGGGAGCAATGCACTGAGAGCAAGCGGGCGGGGCAGACGTGGGCCATGTACCTGGGACTGCGCAAACATGATGAGGCTCAGCGGTGCCTGGCAGCTGAACTGAAGAAGCTGATTCCGGAACGCTACCTGTTCCAGCCGCGGTTCCGGCTCGACGACTGGACCGGGAAGTGGGAGTTCCTTGCCCCGGAGGTGGAGCGGAGGGTGTCACGGCAGGGGCTGGAAGGGACCATCGTGCCGGACCTCGTCATCATGGATGCGAACGGCGTCATCATCCGTGTGTATGACATGAAGTTTCCCTGCCCGGAGAGCAATGGGGCTCGCTGGGAAACCTACAAGAGTGGTCGCTGGGTGGGACGGACCCAAGGTGAGCTCTACTCCGAGGCACTGCGGACGGAGCCCATGCTTGTCTCTCCAAAACGTATCGTGGGTCTGCGCGAGGAGTGAGGGTGCACCGCATGAAATACCCGAGGTTTCGATACTCGAATACGTTTCACGCCGATGCCGCGAGTGACGCCTTGATCATGTGTTTCTATATGAAGGAGGCTCACAAGCGGATTGCGCCGGATGTTGTGCGTGCAATCGAGGTGTTTCGTGAGCGAATACGTCCTGTCACGCTCGATTGGTACATCGACCACGATGCTCAAACGCATCCACTCGACGACAAGCAGTGGGAGGGCATCCGGCGAGAGATGCTGGGACCGGATGAGAACTTCTGTCCCCGGTTCGCCGGAACCCCTGAAGGCGCGAGCGGGCTCTATGTGGATTATCGAGGTTTGGGAATCCCGCTCCCGTGGCCAGAGCGGCAGCATGATGCATGTGGCTTGTTCCTGCGGCTGCCCACGGAATATCTGGAAGAACAAGGTCCAGACCACGTTCGTGAGCTGGCGTGCGAGGTGGCCAGCGTGCTCCCCTTCAACTCGGGGTTCGTGGACCTGGGCTTCTGCGAAGAACATCCGGTTGGAGAGGCCGTCAACGCTGTCTGGAAACGGTACCGAGGACTGCATATGTCCTGGGAGGGCCCCAAGCTCGACATGGACACCCACGTCGACGGCGTCCACTGGATGAATTTCCTCGGCCCCCCCGTGCTCGGGAAGCTTGGGGGCATCTCCGGCCTGCGCGAGCACCTGACCCTGCCCGGCATCTCCATCCAGGAGCTCAGCGGCGACCGCGCCCTCATCACCCTGGGCGACGCACCCAACCCCGGTGACGTGGAAGCGGGCGAGACGCTCCCCATGCACCGTGCGCTCGCACGGCTCCTCGAGCCCCACCTCTACCGGAACAGCAGGCCGCTCGGCCGGATGACTCCAGAAGACATGCGCCGCTGGGAGCGCCGCTTCCTGGACTGAGCTGACCACCGGGCGCCGGCATTCGAATGAAGTCGGCGGGCGCGGTTGCTACTACCTCCCTGCTGCGCCACACCCTAGATTGCCCCCGGCGGGAGCCTGCCCGCCTGGCGGAGGGACGCTCCCTCCGTGAACCTGGAGGTCGTTGATGGTCGCCGTACTCGAGCCCGCCCCATCGAAGGAGATTCCCACCGGCGGCGCGTTCCTCTTCCAGGAGGTTGGCGCCACCCGCATCGGCACCCCGGAGACCTTCGCCGAGGACCAGCGCCTCTTCTTCAAGACGGCCCTCCAGTTCTCCCGCGAGCAGGTGCTCCCCAACGCCGAGCGCATCGAAGCCAAGGACAACGCCCTTTTGCGCCAGCTCCTGAGCCAGGCCGGTGAGCTGGGCCTCTTGAGCGTGGACATCCCCGAGGCCTACGGCGGCACCGGGCTCGACAAGACCACGTCCCTGCTGCTCGCCGAGGCGATGAGCCTCAACGGCGCCTGGTCCGTGACGTTCGGCGCCCACACCGGCATCGGCACGCTGCCCATCGTCTGGTTCGGCAACGCCGCCCAGAAGCAGAAGTACCTCCCCAAGCTGGCCACCGGCGAGTGGGTGGCCGCCTACGCCCTCACGGAGCAGGGCAGCGGCAGCGACGCGCTGGGCGCGAAGACGAAGGCGGTGCGCTCGCCGGACGGCAAGCACTGGATTCTCAACGGCTCCAAGCTCTACATCACCAACGCGGCCTTCGCGGACGTGTTCATCGTCTTCGCCAAGGTGGACGGCGACAAGTTCACCGGCTTCATCGTGGAGAAGGACACCCCCGGCCTCACCGTGGGCCCGGAGGAGCACAAGATGGGCATCCGCGGCTCGTCCACGTGTCCCCTCTACTTCGAGGACGCGCGCGTGCCGGTGGAGAACCAGCTCGGCGAGGTCGGCAAGGGCCACAAGATTGCCTTCAACATCCTCAACTACGGCCGCCTCAAGCTGGGCGCGGGCGTGCTGGGGGGCATGAAGCTCCAGCTCCACAACGCGCTGCGCTTCACGCAGGAGCGCAAGCAGTTCGGCACCCCCATCGTCCAGTTCCCCCTGTCGCGCGAGAAGCTGGCCCGCATGGCCGCGCTCATCCACGCGGTGGAGAGCATGACGTACCGCACCGCGGGCCTCGTCGACGCGCGCCTCGCCGGACGGGACAAGTCGGCCCCGGACTACGAGGCGCACCTGCTCGCCGCCGTGGAGGAGTACGCGATTGAGTCCTCCATCATGAAGGTGCATGGCTCCGAGTCGCTCGGCAGCCTCGTGGACGACGCCGTGCAGCTCCACGGCGGCGCCGGCTACATCGAGGAGTACCCGGTGGAGCGCGCGTACCGCGACGCGCGCATCAACCGCATCTTCGAGGGCACCAACGAAATCAACCGCATGCTCATCGTCGGCATGCTGCTCAAGCGCGCGGTGAAGGGCGACCTGCCGCTGTTCGCCGTGGCCGGCAACGTGGCGGAGGAGCTGTCCCGCGGCGAGCGGCCCCGCGCGCGCGGCGAGGACGCGCTGGCCCCTCAGGAGGTGGCCGCCGAGTCCGCCAAGCGCCTCGCCCTGCACGGCCTGCGCATCGCCGCGGAGACGTTCGGCACGGACCTGGAGAAGCACCAGGAGGTGCTCGCCGCGCTGTCGGACGTGGTGATGGACGCCTTCGCCCTGGACTCCATGGTGACGCGCACGCGCCAGGCCGCGAGCCAGGGGAAGCTGGACCCGGTGCGCGTGGCGCTGACCCGGCTGTACGCGCTGGACGCCGTCCCCCGCGCCTTCGACAGGACGCGCCGCGCGCTGTGCGCCACGCTCCAGGGGGACGCGCTGGACACGGAGCTGAAGCGCCTGGCCACGCTGGACGTCTTCACGCCGTACAACCCCGCGGAGCTGCGCGAGACGGTGGTGGCGGCGCTGGAGTCCGCGGGCGGCTACCCGCTCAGCGCGGAGTAGCGGCGCGAGGGGAGGGGGCTCCGCGAGCAGGCGGAGCCCCGGGCCCTCACGGCATCCGCGCCACCGCGTCCATGCCGAAGCTCACCCGGGCCTTCCACGGCGCGGGGGGCAGCGACGCCAGGGCCAGCAGGGCATCCAGGCGTTGCTGCATCTCCGGGCGGAGCCGCCCGAAGGTGGCGCCGAAGCCCGGCGTCACCGTCTCCGAGTGCTTCTTCGGCACCGACGAGGTCCACACCACCTCGCCGTGCAGCATCAGCGGCCCCCCCTGGAGGTCCATCTCCAGGAGGAAGGGCGCGCCCACCTGCACCTTGCGGGGCAGCGCCGGGGCCTGCACCTCCAGCCCCACGCCCCCCCGGGAGATGTCCCGCACCAGGAAGGTGGGGGACATGGGCGCCGCCTCCATCGCGCGCAGGTGCAGCGGCAGCCGCGGGAAGCGGCGCAGCCCTTCCTGCTCCTGGACGGAGAAGATGCGCTGGAGCATGGCATCCAGCGCGGTGCGGTCCTGGCTCACGCCGTAGCGCACGGTGAGCAGGTAGCGCTGCGCCTCGCGCGGCTCCACCTGCACCACCTCGCCCAGCACTTCCACGGGCCTGGGAACGCCCCCCGCGTGCAGCTCGAAGGTGAAGCGAGTACCCAGCGGAAGGCTGCGGCGCGTCTCCAGCGTGACGCCCCCCATCCCGACGCTGCGCGTGTACTCCCCCACCAAGGACTGCGGGGTCTTGTAGGCCACCTTCAGTCGCACATTCGTATTCACGCAACTGACACTCTGCGCCTGTCTTCCGGTGGAACTCAAGTTCACCCCATCTCCCTGGGTAGGGCGCCGCGGCGCGGCAAGTACCGGACCTTCCAGGTGTGGCGGGCCTTGCAAGGAGTGTCCGCCAGCGGGGTGACGCCCTGCAGGGGCGACGCGCTTCCACGGCCGGAAGCCCCGGCCCGGATGTCGGGCGTCAACGAACCGGTGTTTCAACCTGTTGCGGTTTCTTGACCCCCCCCAGGGGGACGCGTATGTATGCCGGCCGGTAGTGGCAAGGAGTGGCAAGGAGTGGAGGTCAATCCCGTAGCGGGTTGAAAAGGTGGATCGTCCCGCGTGTTCCGAGGCGTCTATGAGCACCAGATCGACGCGAAGGGGCGGACGAGCCTCCCGGCGAAGCTCCGGGAAACGCTGGTGGGCGCCTATGACGAGCGACTCATCATCACCACCGCGCTCGACAGGTGCCTCCATGCCTACCCGGTGCGGGAGTGGGAGGCGCTGGAGGCTTCCCTGGCCCGGCGCAACCCGATGGAGCCGGGGGTGAAGACGCTGATGCGCCTGTACGTGGCCAGCGCGCAGGAGTGCCCGCTGGACAAGCTGGGGCGCCTCCTCATCCCCCCCACGCTGCGCTCCTACGCCGGGCTGGAGAAGGACGTGGTGTGGGCGGGCATGGTGAAGGTCATCGAGCTGTGGAGTCGCGAAGGCTGGGCGAAGGCGCAGGAGGAGGCCCGCCAGGAGGCGACCTCCGCGGATGTGATGAAGGTGCTGTCGGAGCTGCGCCAGCAGTAGCCGGAAAGTCGACAGGACGCAGGAGTCCCGGGAGGGTGGCAAGCGTATGAACCAGGTTCTGGAGGTGCGGCGAGGGGCGGGCGCGGCGGTGGCCACCGGGCGCGTGGAGACGCTCATGCTCGAGGGCGAGCTGAGCGAGCAGGACCTGCTTCAGCTCTGTGACGACCTCACCCGGAAGCTGCACCGTGGCGTGCGCCAGGTGGTGCTGGACTTCGCCGACGTGGGGCACCTGAACTACCGGGGCGTCAAGCCGCTCATGGCCCGCGCGGACGCCTTCCGCCGCACCGGTGGGGACTTGAAGCTGTCCGGCCTGTCGCCGTACCTGGCCGCCATCTTCCGGGCGGCCGGCGCGCACGACTCCTTCGAAATCTACCCGCACATGAACGACGCCCGGGCGGCCTTCGCGCTCGCGCGGGCCCCGTTCGTCTGACGGCGCGTGGAGGCCTTGGACTTCCAGCACCAGACGGTCCTCCTGCGGGAAGCAGTGGACTTGCTCCAACCGGGAGTGGGGACGGTGATCATCGACGGCACACTGGGCGGCGGTGGCCACACGGAGGCGCTCCTGGCCCGGGGCGCCACCGTGGTGGGCGTGGACCGCGACCCGGTGGCGCTCGCCGCGGCCACCTCGCGCGTGGGCAACAACCCGCGCTTCCAGCCCCGCGAGGGCAACTTCGCGGACCTGCTCCGCGTGGCCTCGGACGTGCTCCCGGTGGACGGGGTGCTGGTGGACCTGGGCGTCTCCTCCCCGCAGCTCGACGTGGCCGAGCGTGGCTTCTCCTTCATGAAGGAGGGCCCGCTGGACATGCGCATGGGCGCGGACGGCCCCACCGCCGCGGAGCTCATCGCCTCCATGGATGAGCGGGAGCTGGCCCACATCCTCAAGGAGTACGGCGAGGAGCCCTTCGCGCGCCCCATCGCCCGCGAGCTGAAGCGCTCGCTGCCCACGCGCACGCTGGAGGCCGCCGAGGCCGTGAAGCGGGCGGTGCCGCGCAAGGCGTGGCCCAACCGCATCCACGTGGCCACCCGCACCTTCCAGGCGCTGCGCATGGCGGTCAACGGAGAGCTGGAGGCGCTGGACGCGCTGCTCGCCGCCATCCCCGGGCTCCTCAAGGTGGGCGGCCGCGCCGCCATCATCGCCTTCCACTCCCTGGAGGACCGGAAGGTGAAGGAGGCGTTCCGGGACCTGGTGGGCCGGTGCACCTGCCCGCCGGGCCTGCCGGTGTGCGCCTGTGGCTACTCGGGTGCCTTCGCCCTGGTGACGAGGAAGGCCGTGGCCGCCTCGGACGAAGAGGTGGAGGCCAACCCCCGCTCTCGCAGCGCGCACCTGCGCGTGGTGGAGAAACTCCGATGAGCAAGGCGACGTCCAGGACTGCTTCTTCGATGCGTGGCTCGGTCTCCGTGACGGGCGTGCTGCTGCACCTCTTGCCGGCCGTCCTCCTCTTCGCCCTCTTCACCGGCGTGGGCATCCTCCACGTCACCAGCCGCGTGCTGGTGGTGGACATGGGCTACCGCCTGTCGCGGGCGGAGGCGGAGAGCCGCACCCTCACGCGGGAGAACGACAGGCTGAAGCTGGAGCTGGCCACCCTCAAGGCCCCGGCGCGGCTGGAGCGCGTGGCGCGCGAGCAGCTCGGCATGGCCATGCCCAAGGGCGGCGCGGTGGTGTCGCTGGCCGCGGACAAGGCCGTCCGTGAGAAGGCCCGGGCGGACGCGCGCGGGGCCGAGCAGCCCGGCGCGCGCGTGGCGGGGCGTGACGCGGCGGGGGCGGTGCGGTGAGGGACTTCAAGGCGACGCGGCCTCCCGAGGCCAACGCGAAGTGGCTGAATCTGAGGGTGCGGCTGCTGTTCGGCCTCTTCCTCACGCTGCTGGGCGTCGCCTTCGGTCGTGCGGTGCAGCTCCAGGTCTTCGAGCAGGAGAAGCTGCGCGGCCTGGCGCAGGACCAGTACGTCCGCCAGATTGAGATTCCCGCCCGCCGGGGCGACATCTTCGACCGGCGCGGCACGCCGCTGGCCCAGAGCGTGGAGGTGGACTCCATCTGGGTGGACCCCTCCATGCTCCCGGACGTGCGCGACGCCGCGCGCGCGCTGGCGAAGGCGCTGAAGGTGGACGCGGACGAGATGGCCGCCCGGCTGACGCGGGCGAAGCGCTTCGCGTGGGTGAAGCGGCAGGCGAAGCCCCAGGAGGTGGCCGCGGTGAAGGCCCTGGGGCTGCCGGGCTTCGGCTTCACCAAGGAGCCCAAGCGCTTCTACCCGCAGCGCGAGCTGGGCGCGCACGTGGTGGGCATGGTGGGCATGGACGGGCGCGGCCTCGAGGGCCTGGAGCTGGCCTTCGAGGACGAGCTGTCCGGGCAGAACTCGCGCATGTCCGGCTTCCGCGACGCCAAGGGCCGCAAGCTGCTGGTGCAGGGCGCGTTGGACCCGCTGGAGCGCCAGGGCGCCGCCGTCACCCTGACCATCGACCGCCACCTCCAGTACGTGACGGAGAAGGCGCTGGCCAAGGCGGTGGAGGACTCGAAGGCCGTGGCCGGCATGGCGGTGGTGATGGACCCGAGGACGGGGGAGCTGCTGGCCGTGGCCAACCACCCGCGCTTCAACCCCAACACCCCCGAGTCCAGCACGCGCAACACCATGCGCAACCGCGCCGCGCTGGACACGATTGAGCCCGGCTCCACCATGAAGCCCTTCGTGGTGGCCGCCGCGCTGGAGCAGAAGTCGATTACCCCCGACAGCGTCTTCTTCTGTGAGAATGGCGCCTGGCCGGTGGGCCGCCACACCATCAACGACACCCATTCCTACGGCTGGCTATCCCCCCAGGGCATCCTCCAGGTGTCCTCCAACATCTGCATGGCGAAGATTGCCCAGGCGATGGGGCGGGAAAAGATGGTAGCGGGGTACCACGCCTTCGGCTTCGCCGAGCGCACCGGGCTGGCGTTGCCGGGCGAAGGGCGTGGCGTCATCCCCTTCCCGAAGGCGGAGGTGACGCTGGCCACCCAGTCCTTCGGTCAGGGAATGACGGCCACCGTGGTGCAGATTGCGTCCGCCTATGGTGCGCTGGCGAACGATGGCGTGCTGATGCGGCCCTACCTCGTGTCGAAGGTGGTGGACCCGGATGGGGTAGTCCTGCTGGAAAACCGCCCCACGGAGCTTCGCCGGGTGGTTTCTTCCAAAGTGGCCCGGCAGGTGGTGGGCATGCTCGAAAGCGTGGTGATCAAGGGAGGGACCGCGCCCAAGGCCGCCATGGAGGAGTACCGGGTGGCGGGCAAGACGGGCACCGCCCAGAAGGCGGACCCGGTGGCGCGAGGGTACTCGGACAAGCGGATTGCCTCCTTTGCTGGCGTGGTGCCGGCCGAGTCTCCGCGTGCCGTGATTCTTGTCGTAGTGGACGAACCGAAGACGGACGTATACGGGGGGAACGTGGCTGCCCCTGCTTTCAAGGAAATTGCGACCGCCGCCATGGCCCACCTGGCCGTGCCCCCGTCCCGGACGGTGGCACCCGAGGTGGCCGTGGCCGCCGTGTCCCCCGCGTCTGGCGCAGCGAAGCCGGTGGCCGTGAAGGCCGCCGTGCCCGCTCGTCCGGCGCTGGCGGAGGCGGTGACGGAGACCCCTGAGCCCGGCACGGTGCGTGTGCCGGACGTTCAGGGGCAGGTAGGACGAGAGGCCGTGGTGAAGCTGCTCGCCGCGGCGCTGGAGCCCCAGGTAATGGGCAGTGGACGTGTGGTTTCTCAAACCCCCGCCGCCGGTTCTCTGGTGGAGAAGGGGGCCCGGGTGACGCTGGAGCTCGCGACGCGGCAATGAGGCCGCGCTCGCTCCAGGCCCCGTGTTTGCAACACGTGTGAAGGGGAAGAGATGAAGCTGACGGATGTCCTCGCAGGATGTGGTGCCGAGCAGACCTCGGGCGGCCGTTCCGCGGTTGACGTCACCGGTGTGACGCAGGACTCGCGGCGCGTGAAGGCTGGGGACCTCTTCGTTGCCATTCCTGGCACGAAGGAGGATGGAGCCCAGTTCATCGGCGAGGCCGTGTCCCGTGGCGCGGTGGCAGTGGTTTCCGAGAAGCCGGTACCCTCCTCGCAGGTGCCCTTCTTCAAGGTGGGCAATGCGCGCAAGGCCCTGGCCCTCATCGCCGCGAACTTCTACGGCCGTCCCGCCGACCAGCTCACGCTGCTGGGCGTCACCGGGACGAACGGGAAGACGACGGCGAGCTACCTGCTGGAGGCGATGAGCACGGCGGCCTATGCGTCCACCGGTGTCATCGGCACGCTGGGCTACAAGTTCTCCGGCAAGACGGTGGAGACCTCCAACACCACCCCGGACCCGCTGGAGCTGCACCGCATCTTCCGGGAGATGGTCGACGCGGGCGTGGAGACGGTCATCATGGAGGTGTCCAGCCATGCGCTCGCGCAGGAGCGCGTGCACGGGCTCACCTTCAAGGCGGCCGGCTTCTCCAACCTGAGCCGGGACCACCTCGACTACCACAAGGACATGGAGGACTACTTCCAGTCGAAGCGGAAGCTGTTCGCCGAGAACCTGTCCGCCACCGGTGTGGCCGTGGTGAATGGTGACGACACCTACGCCAGCCGCATCTACAACGAGCTGCGCGGCCAGAAGCGCATGGCGTGGAAGTTCAGCCGCCTGGGCAACGGGGAGGTCTCCGCCGCGGATGTCACCTTCACGCTCCAGGGCATCAAGGGCACGCTGAAGACGCCGGCGGGGGACATCCCCATCAAGAGCAAGCTGCTGGGGCCCCACAACCTGGAGAACATCCTCCTGGCGGCGGGCATCGGCCTGGGCGCTGGCTTCGCCCGGCGCGACGTGCAGGAGGGCATCGAGCGCATGACGCCGGTGGCCGGCCGCATGGAGCGCGTGGAGAACTACGGCCCCGGCGGGGCGCCGGCGGTGCTGGTGGACTACGCGCACACCGACGACGCGCTCAAGCGCGCGCTGGAGGCCTCGCGTGCGCTGGCCAAGGGCCGCGTCATCACCGTCTTCGGCTGCGGCGGGGAGCGGGACAAGGGCAAGCGTCCGCTGATGGGCGCGGTGGCGGCCGAGGCCGCGGACCTGGCCATCATCACCAGCGACAACCCCCGCACCGAGAACCCGGACGACATCATCTCCGAGGTGACGCCGGGCCTGGAGAAGGCCGGCCTGCGCCGCATCTCCGCGGGCAAGGCGAAGTCCGGTGAGAAGGGCTACCTCGTGGACGCGGACCGTCGCGCCGCGATTGAGCTGGCCATCAGCATGGCGACCGCGGACGACGTCGTCCTCATCGCCGGCAAGGGCCACGAGACGTACCAGCAGGTGGGCACGGAGAAGCACAACTTCGACGACCGCCAGGTGGCGGCGAAGGCGCTGGCCAACCGGACCCCGGGCTGAGAGAGCCCACACCCGCGCGGCCCGGCCCGGCCGCGCGGGCTCCACCCACACCCTATGCCCGCTCGATTCAACGATGATGAGGTGGTGCAGGCGACCGGGGCGACCCGGCGCGGCGGCCCGGCCCCGGCGGCCTTCGCCGAGGTCTGCACGGACACGCGGGCCCTTGCCCCGGGGTGCCTCTTCGTGGCGCTCGTCGGGGAGCGCTTCGACGCCCACGCCTTCGTGGACGCCGCGGCGAAGGGTGGAGCGGCGGGCGCGGTGGTGGGGCGCGGGCGTCCCCTGCCCGTGCTGCCGGAGGGCTTCCCCCTCTACGAGGTGGAGGACACGCTGATGGCGCTGGGGGCCCTGGGCCGCCACCACCGTCAGCGCTTCCGCATTCCCCTCTGCGCGGTGGGCGGCTCCAACGGGAAGACGACCACCAAGGAAATGGTGGGCGCCATCCTCGCCACGCGCGGGCCTGCGCTGAAGACGGAGGGCAACCTCAACAACGAGGTGGGCGTCCCGCTGACGCTGTTCCGGCTGGAGCCCCAGCACGTGGCGGCCGTCATCGAGGTGGGGATGAACCGCCCCGGTGAGATTGAGCGACTCACCCGCGTGGTGCGGCCGGACGCTGGCGTCATCACCGTGGTGCAGCCCGAGCACATGGAAGGACTGGGCAGCATCGAGGGGGTGGCGGAGGCGGAAGGAGAGCTGTTCCGGGAGATGGGGCCCGACACCACCGTGGTGGTGAACGTCGATGACGCCCTCATCCTGAAGCAGGCCGCGCGCAGCAGGGCGAAGCGGCTGACGTTCGGCCGCGCCGAGGGCGCGGACGTGCGGCTGACGGGCGTGGAGACGCTGGGCCGCGAGGGCATGGTGGCCACGGTGCGGTACTCGGGCCGGGACTGGCCGGTGCGGCTGCACTTCATCGGCCCGCACAACGCGCAGAACGCCACGGCGGCCTTCGCGCTGGCGCTGGCGCTGGGCTACTCGCCGGAGGAGTGCGTGCGGGGCCTGGAGACGGCGCGACCGTACTCGCGGCGGCTCAACGTGCTGGACGGCAAGGGCGGCGTCACGGTGATTGACGACTGCTACAACGCCAACCCGGCTTCCATGGACGCGGCGCTGGAGACGCTGGGCACGCTGGTGCCCGCTGGCGGCCGTCCCGTGGTGGTGCTGGGGGACATGTTGGAATTGGGCCCGGGCGAGCTGGAGGAGCACTCGCGCCTGGGTGGGCGGGTTCCCGGCCACGCGAAGCTGGCGGCCTTCTTCGGTCCCCGCTCCGTCAAGGGGTGGGAGGCCGCATCCATGGGCAATTCCGCCGCTCACTTCACCGAGGTGGAGCCGCTGGTGGCCTGGCTGTCGCCCCAGCTGCGTCCCGGTGACGTGGTGCTGGTGAAGGCCAGCCGCGGCATGCGGCTGGAGCGGGTGGTGGCGGCCCTGACGGGCACGGCCACTCCTGGAGGAAACCACTAGTGCTGTATCTGCTCTACGAGCTCATCCAGTCCTCCGAGGCGGGGCGCGTCCTCAACTTCCTGCGCTACCCCACCTTCCGCATCATCGCCGCGGGCGTCTTCGCGCTCGTGCTCGGCATGCTCGTCGGCCCCCGGCTCATCGCCCGGCTGCGGCTGAAGCAGCATGGGCAGAGCAACGTGCGCGAGGACACGCCGGACACGCACCAGAAGAAGAAGGGCACGCCCACCATGGGTGGCGCGCTCATCCTCATCTGCATCGCCGCCGGCACCCTGCTGTTCGCGGACCTGAAGAGCCGCGTGGTGTGGGTGATGCTGCTGCTCACCTTCGGCTACGGCTTCATCGGCTTCCTGGACGACTGGCTGAAGCTGTCCAAGCGCAACTCCAAGGGCCTGGCCGGGCGCAAGAAGATGGTGCTGCAGACCTTCTTCTTCCTGGTGGCGGTGTTCGGCCTGCTCACCACGTGGACGCAGCCGGATGGCTCCTTCGGGCCCACGCTGCTCATCAACACGAAGCTGACGCTGCCCTTCATCCCCACGCGCTGGTTCAACCCGGACCTGGGCTGGTTCTACGTCGTCTTCGCGTGGCTCGTCATCGTCGGGACGTCCAACGCGGTGAATCTCACGGACGGCCTGGACGGCCTGGCGATTGTGCCCACCATCGTCTCGGCCATCACCTTCGCGGTGCTCTGCTACGTGGCGGGCACCACGCTGAGCATCGCGGACTCGGAGCTGGTGAACGGGGTGCCGCGGCTGGTGGCGACGCCGCTGTACCAGTACCTGGGCATCCTCCAGGTGCCGGGCGGCGCGGAGATGGCCGTGTTCTGCGCGGCGATTGTCGGCGCGGGCATCTCCTTCCTCTGGTTCAACACGTACCCGGCCTCCGTCTTCATGGGCGACATCGGCTCGCTGGCGCTGGGTGGCGCGCTGGGCGGGCTGGCGGTGCTGTCCAAGAACGAGGTGGTGTCCGCCATCATCCACGGCATCTTCTTCGCGGAGGCGCTGAGCGTGATGATCCAGGTGGCCTCCTTCAAGATGACGGGCAAGCGCGTCTTCAAGATGGCGCCGGTGCACCACCACTTCGAGCTGAAGGGGCTGGCCGAGCCGAAGATCATCGTCCGTTTCTGGATCGTCTCCATCCTGTGTGGTGGCGTGGCGCTCCTATCGCTCAAGCTCCGCTGAAGCCGCGGTCAAGGGGGCACGGCCATGTCGTTGGCGCTGTCCGGTCAGAAGGTGCTGGTGTACGGGCTGGCGAAGAGCGGCGTGGCGGCCCTGCGCCTCCTCTGCCAGCAGGGCGCCCGGGTGACGGCGCTGGACGCGCGCGCCGAGGAGGCCCTGGGTGAGGTGGGCCGCGAGGTGAAGGCCCTGGGCGCGGCGCTCGTCACCGGCCCCACGCCTCCGGGGCTGCTCGCGTCGCAGGACCTGGTCGTCGTGAGCCCGGGCGTGCCGCTGGCGCTGCCGGAAATCGAGGCCGCGCGCGCGGCCGGCGTGGCGGTGTGGGGCGAGGTGGAGCTGGCCTGGCGCTGCCTCACCGAGGTGCCGCTGTTCGGAATCACGGGCACCAACGGGAAGAGCACCACCACGGCGCTCACCGGCGAGCTGTTCCTGCGCGGCGGCAAGCGCACCTTCGTGGGCGGCAACCTGGGCCGGCCCTTCTCCGAGGCCGCGCTGTCCCCGGGGGACTGGGACGCGCTGGTGGTGGAGCTGTCCAGCTTCCAGCTCGAGGGCATCCGCACGCTGCGGGCCCGGGGCGCCGCCATCCTCAACCTCACGCCGGACCACCTGGACCGGTACGCCACGCACGCGGACTACGGCGCGGCCAAGGCGCGAATCTTCCAGCACCAGCTGGGCGGGGCCCAGCCGGGCCAGCACCCGCAGGGCACCGACTTCGCGGTGGTGAACGCGGACGACGCGGACGTGCTGGGGCTGGCGCGCGCGGCGAAGGTGCCCGTGTACGGCTTCAGCACCACCGGGAAGCCCGTGGCGGACGCGCCGAAGCTGGCGGGCCTGGCCGTCGCGGAGGAGGGCGGCTTCCGGCTGGACTTCCTGGGCGAGCGCTACCGGCTGACCAACCGCGCGCTGCGCGGCGCGCACAACGCGCAGAACGCCATGGCGGCGGCGCTGCTGGCGCGGCTGGGCGGCGTGGCCTCCGACGGCGTGCAGGCGGGGCTGGACAGCTACCCGGGCCTGCCGCACCGCATGGAGAGCGTGCGCGTGCTGGACGGCGTGGAGTGGGTGAACGACTCCAAGGCCACCAACGTGGACTCGGTGCTGGTGGCGCTGCGGTCCTTCAAGGGCGACCTGTGGCTGATTGCCGGCGGCAAGGGCAAGGGCGCGCCGTATGCGCCCATGGTGGACGAGGGGCGCGGCAAGGTGAAGGGCGTGCTCACCATCGGCAATGACGCGGACGTGCTCGCGCGGGCCTACGCGGGACAGGCGCCGGTGCATGCGTGCGGCACGCTGGACGCGGCGGTGAAGAAGGCGCGCGAGCTGGCGAGGGCGGGGGACACGGTGCTGCTGTCGCCCGCGTGCGCGTCGTATGACCAGTTCAAGAGCTTCGAGGACCGGGGCGACACCTTCAAACGCCTCGTCGGTGCGCTGTGACGGACATGAAGACCCCTCCTCCGGCGACGGCCTCCGTGCGGTTCGACCCGCTGCTCCTGTGCGCCGTGTTCGGCCTCGTCACCATCGGCCTGGTGATGGTGTACTCGGCCAGCGCGGTGCTGGCGCAGGACAAGCTGGGTGACAGCCTGTACTTCCTCAAGCGGCAGCTCACCGCGGCCGGCATGGGGCTCGTCGCCATGGCCGTGGCCATGAAGGTGGGCTGGCGCAAGCTCGCACGGTGGGCGTACCCGCTGCTGCTCATCGCCATCGTCCTGCTGGTGCTGGTGGCCATTCCCGGCATCGGCAGCACGGCGGGCGGCGCGCGGCGGTGGATTCGCCTGCCGGGCTTCGGCCTGCAGCCGGCGGAGCTGGCGAAGTTCGCGTGGGTTGTCTACCTGTCCTACTCGCTGGCGAAGAAGCGCGAGAAGGTGGCCAGCTTCTCCGTGGGCTTCGTGCCGCACCTGGCGCTGTGCGGGCTGCTGGTGGGCCTGTGCATGCTCCAGCCGGACTTCGGCAGCAGCGTGCTGCTGGTGTTCATGCTCTTCGTGCTGCTCTTCGCGGCCGGCGCGAAGCTGAGCTACCTGGTGGGCCTGATTCTGATGGCGCTGCCCATGGCGTACGTGGCCGTCGCCTCCAGCCCGTACCGCATGAAGCGCATCCTCGCCTTCCTGGACCCGTGGGCGCACCGGCACGACATCGGCTACCAGGTCGCCGAGTCGCTGATGTCCATCGGCTCGGGCGGCGTGTCGGGCCTGGGGCTGGGGGACGGGCGGCAGAAGCTCTTCTTCCTGCCGGAGGCGCATACGGACTTCATCTTCTCCATCCTCGGTGAGGAGACAGGGCTGGTGGGCGTGGGGCTGCTGGTGGCGCTGTACGGGGTGGTGCTGTGGCGCGGGGTGCGCGCCAGCCTGGCTGCGGGGGAGACGTTCGGCACCTACCTGGGGCTGGGCATCACCTCCATCATCGCCTTCCAGGCGACTGTGAATATGTGCGTGGCCATGGGGCTGCTGCCGACCAAGGGACTGACGCTGCCGTTCGTCTCGTACGGCGGCACGTCGCTGGTGGTGATGATGGGCTCGGCGGGGGTGCTGCTGTCGCTGAGCGCGAATGCCCAGCCGGCCACGCGTCCCACGCGGACGGGTACGGACATGCGGGAGGTGACGGCGTGAAGGTCCTCATCGCGGGCGGCGGCACCGGTGGCCACCTCTTTCCGGGCATCGCCCTGGCCGAGGAGGTGACGACGCGCCACCACGGCAACCAGGTGGTCTTCGTGGGCACCGAGCGGGGCCTGGAGGCGCGCGTGGTGCCGAAGGAGGGCTACCCGCTGGAGCTGGTGAAGGTGCAGGGCCTCAAGGGCAAGAGCCCCATCGCCTTCCTCAAGGCGCTGTTCGCGCTGCCGCTGGCCTTCATCGAGTCGTTCCGCATCCTCGCCCGGCAGAAGCCGGACGTGGTGGTGGGCGTGGGCGGCTACGCCAGCGGGCCGGTGGTGCTGGCCGCGTGGCTGATGGGCATCCCCACCGCCATCCAGGAGCAGAACGCGCTGCCGGGCCTCACCAACAAGCTGCTGGGCAAGGTGGTCCGCGTCGTCTTCACCGCCTTCGAGGGCGCGCGCCAGTTCTTCCCGGAGAAGAAGGTGCAGCTCATCGGCAACCCCATCCGCCGCAAGCTGATGGACAACTACCTGCGCAGCCACGTGGCGCACGAGAAGTTCTCCCTGCTCGTCTTCGGCGGCAGCCTGGGCGCGCGCGGCATCAACCAGCGGATGATTGAAGCGCTGGACTCCCTCGGTGACTTGAAGGACGGGCTGCACTTCGTCCACCAGACGGGGAAGAACGACCTGGAGCAGGTGCGCAAGGGCTACGCGGAGAAGGGCTTCCAGGCGGACGTGGTGGAGTTCATCGACGACATGTCGAACGCGTACGCGAAGGCGGACCTGGTCGTCTGTCGCGCCGGCGCCACCACGCTGGCGGAGCTGACGGTGTGCAAGAAGGCCAGCATCCTCGTGCCCTTCCCGCACGCCACGGATGACCACCAGGCGGTCAACGCGAAGGCGCTGGTGGACGCGGGGGCGGCGCTGATGTTCCGCGAGTCGGAGCTCACCGGGGCGAAGCTGGCGGAGACCCTCCGCATGCTGAAGAGCGAGCCCGCGAAGCTCAAGAGCATGGAGAAGAAGGCCGCGCTGCTGGGCCGCCCGGAGGCAGCCAAGGAGCTGGCGGACGTCTGCGTGGACCTGATGGTGCAGGCGTGGGGCCCGAATGGCCGGGAGCGCGCTCCCAGCGAGTCGAAGGCCGAGCCGAAGAAGAAGCTGCCGAGGAGCGAGTCGTGACGAAGAACAAGCCGCCCAGCCTCTTCAAGACGCGCCATGCCGCGCAGGTGCACTTCGTGGGCATCGGCGGCATCGGCATGAGCGGCATCGCCGAGGTGCTCCTCAACCTGGGCTACCGCGTGTCCGGCAGCGACTTGAAGGAGAGCGACATCACCCGGCGCCTGACGCGCATGGGCGCCACCTTCTTCGAGGGCCACCGCGCGCAGAACCTCGTCCAGGCGGACGTGGTGGTCATCTCCTCCGCGGTGCGCAAGGACAACCCGGAGGTCGTCACCGCGCGCCAGCGGAAGATTCCCGTCATCCCCCGCGCGGAGATGCTCGCGGAGTTGATGCGCCTGAAGTACGCCGTCGCGGTGGCGGGCAGCCATGGGAAGACGACGACGACGTCCATGGTGGCCACCGTGCTGAGCGCGGCGGGGCTGGACCCCACGGCGGTGGTGGGCGGCAAGGTGAACGTGCTCGACTCCAACGCCAAGCTGGGCAAGAGCGAGCTGATGGTGGTGGAGGCGGACGAGAGCGACGGCAGCTTCCTCAAGCTGCACCCGTCCATCGCCATCGTCACCAACATCGACCCGGAGCACATGGACCACTACGGCACGCTGGAGCACCTCCAGACGGCCTTCGTGGAGTTCTGCAACCGGGTGCCCTTCTACGGCCTCAACGTCCTCTGCCTGGACAACCCCAACGTCCAGGCGCTGCTGCCGCGAATCGAGAAGCGCTTCGTCACCTACGGCAGCTCGCACATGGCGGACTACCGGCTGGAGAACATCCAGTTGGACGGCTTCACCACCACCTTCCAGGCCTTCCGCCGGGACGAGCCGCTGGGCGAGTTCCGCGTGCGCATGGTGGGCGCGCACAACGCCTTCAACGCGCTGGCCGTCATCGCCGTGGCGGAGGAGATGGACATCCCCCTGGAGACGGTGCGCGGCGCGCTGGCCGAGTTCGGCGGCGTGCAGCGGCGCTTCACCGTGCGCGGTGAGGCGCAGGGCATCACCGTGGTGGACGACTACGGGCACCACCCCACCGAAGTCCTCGCCACGCTGGCCGGCGCCCGGCGGGCCTTCGGCCGGCGCCTGGTGGTGGCCTTCCAGCCGCACCGCTACACGCGCACCCACGACTTGATGAAGGAGTTCACCACCGCCTTCAACGACTCGGACGTGCTCTTCGTCACCAGCGTGTACGCGGCGGGCGAGGAGAGGATTCCGGGCGCCACGGGCGACGCGCTGGCGGAGGCCATCCGCGCGCACGGCCACCGCGACGTCACCTTCGTGGAGAAACGCCTGGACCTGCCGGCGGCGCTGCTGCCCCGGCTGCGCGAGGGCGACCTGGTGCTCACGCTGGGCGCGGGCGACATCACCCAGGTGGGGCCGGACCTGCTCTCCCTGCTGGGCACCTCTCCGCTGTCGAAGGGCTGAGGCCGCCATGGTGGAAGCGGGCGTGAGGACGGCGCTGGTGGCCCGCGTGGAGCGGCTGCCCGACTGCGAGCTGAAGGCGGGCGAGCCCCTGGCTCCGCTCACCAGCGTCCGGGTGGGCGGCGCCGCGGAGGCCCTGGTGCGCCCGCGCTCGCCCGACGCGGTGGTGGCGCTGCTGCGGCTGGCGCGCGAGGAGGGCGTGCCCTTCTCCGTCCTCGGTGGCGGCGCGAACACGCTGGTGGGCGATGGCGGCGTGCCGGGCCTCACCCTGAAGCTCCCGGGGGACCTGTTCCCCGAGGTGGCCGACGTGGGCCCCGAGGAGGGGCGCCTCACGCTGGGCTGTGGCGCGGCCATCGTCCGCCTCGTCAACCTGATGCGGACGAATGGGCTGGTGGGCGCGGAGTTCCTCGCCGGCATTCCCGGCACGCTGGGCGGTGCGGTGGCGATGAACGCCGGCACCAAGAACGGCGAGGCCTTCCGGGCGATTGAAGCGGTGGAGGTGGCCACGGCGGACGGGGTGGGGTGGCTCACGAAGGCGCAGGTGCCGCACGCCTATCGCCACTCCGAGCTGCCGCCGGGCGGCGTCGTCACGCGGGTGCGCTTCCTCCTGCGCAAGGGGGACGTGGTGGCGTCCAAGGCCGCCATGGACGCGGACCTGGGGTACCGCAAGCGCACGCAGCCGCTGAGCCAGCCCAACTTCGGCAGTGTCTTCACCAACCCGCCGGGCGACCATGCCGGGCGATTGATTGAAGTCGTGGGCCTCAAGGGCCATACGCTGGGCCGCGCGCAGGTGTCCACCCTGCACGCCAATTGGATAGTCAACCTGGGCGGAGCCACCGCCCGCGACGTACTGGGCCTCGTCACCCTCATGCAGCAGCGGGTGCGCGAGGAGACCGGCGTCGACATGAAACCCGAAGTCAAGCGCTTGGGAGAGTTCCTGCCATGACCCCGAATCGCGGCGCCTTCACGAAGGACGAGCTCAAGACGAAGCGCGTGGGCGTGTTGTACGGCGGCCTGTCCTCGGAGCGCGCGGTGTCCCTGAACACCGGCGCGGCGGTGGCCGGCGCGCTGCGCTCGCTGGGCTACACGGTGGTGGACGTGGACGTGGGCAGGGACCTGCCCGCGCGCCTGGTGGCGGAGAAGGTGGACGTGGCGTGGCTCGCGGTGCACGGGCGCTACGGCGAGGACGGGTGCCTCCAGGGGCTGCTGGAGTCCATGTTCATCCCCTACACCGGCAGCGGCGTGCTGGCCTCCGCGCTGGGCATGGACAAGGTGTACGCCAAGCAGGTCTTCGTCACCCACGGCATCCCCACCCCCGCGTACCGCGCCTTCCACGACGCGGCGTCGGCGCTGGCGGCGGCGGACTCGCTGGGCTTCCCCTTCCCGGTGGTGGTGAAGCCCAGCCGCGAGGGCAGCAGCGTGGGGGTGCACATCGTCAAGGCGCGCGCGGACTATGACGCCGCGGTGCAGGACGCCGCGAAGTACGCAGGCACCCTGCTGGTGGAGCAGTTCGTCAAGGGACGCGAAGTGCAGGGTGGCGTGCTGGACGATGAGGCCCTCGGCGTCATCGAGGTGCGCGCGGCGCATGAGTTCTACGACTACGACGCCAAGTACAAGGCGGACTCCGGCACGCAGTACCTCTTCCCCGCACCCCTGCCTCCGGATCAGTATGCCCGGGTGAACGAGGTGAGTCTGGCCGCGCACAAGGCCCTCGGCTGCAGCGGGGGCTCCCGGTCCGACGTCATCCTCACCGAGGGAGGCGAAGTGTTCCTGCTGGAGATCAACACCCTGCCTGGCATGACGGCCTCCAGCCTCCTGCCGAAGATTGCCGCCGGACGGGGCATCGACTTCCCGGCCCTCTGCGAGCGCCTCCTGCTGGGCGCCTCCCTCAAGGCCTGAAGTCAGGGGCCGGACGCAACTTCGCGTCTGGCCCCGTCGAAAACTTCCGGAAGCCCCCTGGTCCATCACCCGAGCGCCAGCGCTACAGCGACGTGGCTGTAGCCAAAAACTGGCGTGGAGATCCATCCGCGCGCAGCATGCGTGCGACCGTCCCCGACCCATGGCCTTTGGCAGAACGCGAAATCGCCGCCGTCAGGACACCGCCCAGCAGAAGGAGGCGGTGAAGGGCGCCGTGCGCTCGCACGGGCCGGGCGTCCTGAAGGTGCTCGCGCTGACGCTGGCCACGGGCCTGCTGGTGTGGGGTGGGGTGGAATTGCGGCGCTGGGCGCTGACGTCGCCCCGCTTCGACCTGGCGGCGGTGTCCTTCTCCGGCCTCCAGCGCGCCTCTCGCGTGGAGTTGCTGCGGCTGGCCGTCCTGACGAAGGGGCAGAACCTGTGGACCCTGGACGTGGGCGCCCTGGAGCGCACCATGTCGCAGCACCCCTGGGTGAAGACAGTCGAGGTGACGCGGCGCTTCCCCAACCGCGTGTCGGTGGAGGTGACCGAGCACGTGCCGGTGGCCCTGGCGGTGCTGAGCGAGCTGTACGTCCTGGACGAGGAGGGCGAGCCCTTCAAGCGGGTGACGCCGGGGGACGGGCTGGATTTGCCGCTCGTCACGGGGTTGGACAGGGAGGGGTACGTGACGGACCCGGCGGTGGCGCGCGAGCGCCTGCGCATGGCCCTGGAGGTGGCGAGCGCCTATGCGCGGCTGTCACCCGACAAGGCCGAGCGGCTGTCCGAGGTCCGCATGGAGGCGCAGGGCCTGGCGCTGGTGACGGCGTCCGGCCAGGAAGTGCGCCTGGGGCAAGGAGATTCCGAGGTCAAGCTGCAGCGGCTGGCCCGCGTCCGGCGAGAGCTGGGTGCGAGAGGGCTTGCAGCGGAGATCATTCACCTGGATAACCGTGCCCGACCCGGTTGGGTGGCGGTGAAGCTTTCGAGCCCTGTCTCCGAGAGGAACGGGGTCTCGACGCGGTAAGCGGATGCCCCTTTCACGAGAGTGGGGGGCCTGGGAGGGTTGTCATGGCGAAGCAGAAGTCGGGGGAGATCATCGTCGGCCTCGACATCGGCACGACGAAGATCTGCGCCATCGTCGGGGAGCTGACCGACAGCGGGATTGACATCATCGGCATTGGTACGCACCCGTCGAAGGGGCTGCGCAAGGGCGTGGTGGTCAACATCGAGGCCACGGTGTCCTCCATCCGCCGCGCGGTGGAAGAGGCCGAGCTGATGGCGGGAGCCGAAATCTCCCACGTCTACACGGGCATCGCCGGTGGCCACATCAAGGGCTTCAACTCCCAGGGCATCGTCGCGGTGAAGGACAAGGAGGTCCGCGACGCGGACATCGCCCGTGTCATCGACGCGGCGAAGGCGGTGGCCATCCCCCTGGACCGGGAGGTCATCCACGTCCTGCCGCAGGAGTTCATCATCGACGACCAGGGCGGCATCAAGGAGCCGCTGGGCATGGCGGGCGTGCGCCTGGAGGCCAAGGTGCACATCGTCACCGGGGCCGTCTCGAGCGCGCAGAACATCGTCAAGTGCGCCAACCGCACGGGGCTGAATGTCTCCGACATCGTCCTCCAGCCGCTGGCGAGCGCCGAGGCGGTGCTGGGCGAGGACGAGAAGGAGCTGGGCGTGTGCCTCGTCGACATCGGCGGCGGCACCACGGACATCGCCATCTTCTCCGGCGGCTCCATCGTCCACACAGCGGTGATTGCGCTGGGCGGCAACAACCTCACCAGCGACATCGCCATCGGCCTGCGCACGCCCGCGCACGAGGCCGAGCGCATCAAGCAGAAGTACGGCTGCGCGCTGGCGTCCCTCATCAACAAGGACGACACGATTGAGGTGCCCAGCGTGGGCGGCCGGCAGCCGCGCGTCCTGGGGCGGCAGATTCTCTGCGAAATCCTGGAGCCGCGCGTGGAGGAGATCTTCCAGCTCGTGCACCGCGAAATCCAGAAGTGCGGCTACGAGGACCTGCTGGCCTCGGGCGTGGTGATTACGGGCGGCTCCACGCTGCTCGCGGGCATGCCGGAGCTGGCCGAGGAAGTGCTGGGGCTGCCGGTGCGCCGGGGCATGCCGCGCGGCATCGGCGGGCTGGTGGACGTGGTGAAGAGCCCCATGTACGCCACGGGCGTGGGCCTGGTCGTCTACGGTGCCAAGCACCTGGACCGGCGCATGTTCCGCATCCGCGAGGAGAACGTGTACAAGAAGGTGAAGGGCCGCATGCGCGAGTGGCTCGAGGAAATCTTCTGACGGGCTGACGCACCTCGCCCGCCACACGCGAAGGGGCTCTCCGGAAGGGGGGCCCCTTCTTGCGTTCTGGCCTGGCGCGTCATGCCTGGGCGCGTCCGGCGTGGACGCGTCACGCTCCCTCACGCGTGCGGCGCTGACGCGTCAGAAGCCGACGTGACGGGGCGCGTTATTGGGGCGCCAAGCTGTCCGGTTTCCGGAATCTGGATCCGTGATTCGGATTGCCCTCTGGGCGAGAGGGGTGGTGGGTCCTGGAAGCCCTCGGAACTGTGAGGGTCGGGAAGTGGACGGGGGATGGCTTCGAGATTGCTATGTGCGGCCATTGCCGCCGGGACCCCATCCCACCTCGCGCGGCCCTGCCCACATGAACGACAACACCCACACCCCCACTCCGCTGGTACTGGCGCGGCGCATCCGCGCTCGCCTGCCTGCCGCTAGCCTGCTGGCGCTCCTGTGCGTCGCGCTGGTGGCTCCCGCCGCCCACGCCGAGCCGGACTCCTTCGGCCTTGGCACCGGTACCACTCCGCTGACCGTCAATGCCGCCAACACCGTCATCAACACCTACACGCGGGTGTCCGCGGCGGTGCCGGCAGGGCAGAGCTTCGTCACGGTGACGTCCACGACGGGCTTCGCGGTGGGCAACCTGGTGATGGTGATTCAGAGCACCGGCCTCACCCCGAGGCCCGCGTCGGGCAGCCAGACGCCCATCGACGTGTCGGGCAACACGATGGGCCGCTGGCAGCTGGCGCGCATCCAGTCCCTGACTGCCACCCGGCTCAACTTCACCCAGCCGCTCACGGTGCCGTTCCTGGCCACTGGTGCGCAGGCGGTGTTGGTCCGCGAATACACGACGGTGACCATCAACGCTGGCGCCAGCCTCGTCGCCGGGCCCTGGGATGGGACCTCGGGCGGTGTGCTGGCCTTCCTGGCGACGGGGGCCGTGAACAACCAGGGCACCATCTCCGCCACGGGCCGGGGCTTCCGCGGCGGTATCTTCCTCAACGGTGAGGGGGATGGGTGTACCGGCGTCGACGCTGTGTGGCCGGCCGGTGCCATGAAGGGCGAAGGCGTGGTGCCCGGCGCCTACCAGCCGGAAATCGATCCGTTCCCTCCTGTGGCCGGCACGACGGGCTACGGCAACATCGCCAATGGCGGTGGTGGCGGCATCTGCCACAACTCGGGCGGTGGTGGTGGTGGCGGCGCGGGTGCGGGTGGCCAGGGCGGACGTACCTGGAGTGGTGACCTGCCGGCGTCACGGGACGTGGGCGGGCGTGGCGGTGTGCAGATGAACTATGACGCCGTGTCACGTGGCCTCTTCGGCGGTGGCGGTGGTGCTGGCCATAGCAACGACGACGAGGGAGGCGCGGGCAATGTCGGTGGTGGCATCGTGTTCATGCGCGCCGCGTCGCTGGCGGGCGCTGGTGCGGTGACCGCGGACGGCGTGGCGGGTGAGAACGCGCGAGGCTTAGGCAACGACGCGGCCGGCGGTGGTGGCGCGGGCGGTACCCTCTACATGCGCTTCACGGGCAACCTGACCTGCAGCGCGAATACCGTCAGTGCTCGCGGTGGCAATGGTGGTAGCACCACCTTCGCGACACCTCACGGGACGGGCGGTGGTGGTGGCGGTGGCCGTATCCTGGTGCAGGGGGCGGCGGTCGGCTGTACTCCCGTCGTCACAGGCGGCGCGGCGGGCACCCAGCCCTCGGCCGGTGCTCCGGATGGCATCAACTATGGTGCTCGCCCGGGCAACCCAGGTGTGGTCACCGTGCTGCCCGGCGCGTTCCCTGCGTCCCTCGCCGCTCCGGTGGTGGTGACGCCGGCCAACGGTTCCACGACGGGTGTTCGCCCGCCCATCACCGGCACGGCCCCGGCGAACTCGACGGTGGTCATCTACATCGACGGGGTCGAGGTGGCCCGCGTGACGGCCGACGCGGTGGGCAACTTCACGTTCACGCCGACGACCAACCTGACTGCAGGTGCCCACACCGTCAGCGCCATCGCCGAGGTGCAGGGCGTGTCGAGCGTCCGCAGCAACACCAACACCTTCACGGTGGCCACGGACACCACTCCGCCGGACACGACGATTGTGAGCGGCCCGGCGGCGGTGACGAACGCCACGACGGCCACCTTCAACTTCAGCTCCAACGAGAGCCCGGTGACGTATCAGTGCTCGCTGGACGGCGCGGCCTTCGTGGCCTGCACCAACCCGCGCACCTTCACCGGTCTGGCGCAGGGCAATCACACGCTGGCGGTGCGCGCGGTGGATGCGGCCAACAACGTGGACCCGACGCCCGCGACCTACGCGTGGACGGTGGACACCACGGCTCCGGACACCACGATTGTCAGTGGCCCGGCGGTGGTGACGAACGCCACGACGGCCACCTTCGACTTCAGCTCCAATGACGCGGCCGCCACCTTCGAGTGCTCGCTGGACGGCGCGGCCTTCGTGGCCTGTGCCGACCCGCGCACCTTCACGGGGCTGGCGAACGGCAACCACACCCTGGCGGTTCGCGCGGTGGATGCCGCGGGCAACGTGGACCCGACGCCGGCCACCTATGCCTGGACCGTCGACACCGCCCTGCCGGACACCACCATCGTGAGCGGCCCGTCCGGGGTGACTGTCTCCACGACGGCCACCTTCGACTTCACCTCCAATGAGAGCCCGGTGACGTACGAGTGCTCGCTGGACGGCGCGGCCTTCGTGGCCTGCGCGGACCCGGTGACCTTCACCGGCCTGGCGCAGGGCAACCACACGCTGGCCGTGCGCGCCCGTGACGCCGCCGGCAACGTGGACCCGACGCCCGCCACCCGCTCCTGGACGGTGGACACCGTTGCTCCGGACACCACGTTCACCAGCACGCCGCCCGCCGTGTCGAACTCGGCGGTGGCCAACTTCGACTTCAGCTCGAACGAGAGCCCCGTCACCTACGAGTGCCGCCTGGACGGCGCGGTGCTGTTCACCGCGTGCACGGACCCGGCGTCCTTCACGGGCCTGACGAACGGCAGCCACACGCTCCAGGTCCGCGCGGTGGATGCGGCCGGTAACGTGGACCCGACGCCGGCCGTCTATACGTGGACGGTCGACACGGTGCCTCCGGACACCAACATCGATGCCGGCCCCTCGGGGACGACGACCTCCACCAGCGCGACGTTCGACTTCAGCTCGCCCGACAGCCCGGTGACGTACCAGTGCTCGCTGGACGGCGCGGCCTTTGCGGCCTGCACGGACCCGGTGACCTTCACCGGCCTGGCGAACGGCAACCACACCCTGTCGGTGCGCGCGGTGGATGCCGCGGGCAACGTGGACCCGACGCCCGCCACCCGCTCCTGGACGGTGGACACCTCCGCTCCGGACACCACCATCGTGAGCGGCCCCGCGGCGGTGACGAGCGCCACGACGGCGACGTTCGACTTCTCCTCCAACGAGAGCCCGGTGACGTACGAGTGCTCGCTGGATGGCGCGGCCTTCGTGGCCTGCACGGACCCGGTGACCTTCAGCGGCCTGGCGAACGGCAACCACACCCTGGCGGTGCGCGCGCGTGACGCGGCGGGCAACGTGGACCCGACCCCGGCCACCCACGCCTGGACGGTGGACACGACGGTGCCGGACACGACGATTGTCAGTGGCCCGCCCGCGCTGACGAACAGCACCACCGCGACGTTCGACTTCTCCTCGAACGAGAGCCCGGTGACGTACCAGTGCTCGCTGGACGGCGCGGCCTTCGTGGCCTGCACCGACCCGCGCACCTTCACGGGCCTGGCGAATGGCAACCACACGCTGGCGGTGCGCGCGGTGGATGCGGCCGGCAACGTGGACCCGACGCCCGCGACCCACGCCTGGACGGTGGACGCGACGGTGCCGGACACGACGATTGTCTCGGGCCCGGCCCTGGTGACGAACGCCACGACGGCGACGTTCGACTTCTCCTCGAACGAGAGCCCGGTGACGTACCAGTGCTCCGTGGACGGCGCGGCCTTTGCGGCCTGCACGGACCCGCTGACCCTGAGCAACGTGAGCGCGGGCAACCACACGCTGGCAGTGCGCGCGGTGGATGCGGCGGGCAACGTGGACCCGACGCCGGCCACCTACGCCTGGACGGTGGACCTCACCGACCCCGCGCCTCCCGTCATTACCGCCCCGGCCAACGGCACGGTGGTGCCGACGCAGCGGCCGACGTTCGCCGGCACGGCCGAGCCGAACACGGTGGTGACGGTGGTGGTGGACGGAGTCACCCTGGGCACCGCGCCGGTGGATGCCTCGGGCAACTGGACGTTCCCCTGCCCGGTGGACCTCATCCAGGGCCCGCACGAGGTGGTCGCCACGTCGACGGACGCGGCCGGCAACGTGAGTCAGCCGAGCGCGCCCTCCGAGTTCATCGTGGACACGGTGGCCCCCGCGGCGCCGGACATCACCCGTCCCGAGGACGGCGCGACGGTCGCCACCCGGCGTCCGACGTACCAGGGCACGGCCGAGCCGGGCGCCCAGGTGACGGTGACGGTGGACGGCGTCGTGCTGGGCACGGTGACGGCCGACATGGACGGCAACTGGAGCCTGCCCGAGGACGGCGACCTGGCCGACGGCGCGCACACGGTGGGGGCCACGGCGACGGACTCCGCGGGCAACACCAGCGAGGCGACCGCGCATGACTTCTTCGTCGACACGTCTGCCCCGGACACCCTCATCGTCTCCGGCCCGGGGGTTCGTACCAGCGCGACGTCCGCCACCTTCGACTTCGACCAGGTGAACGGCGGCGTGCGGTACGAGTGCAGCCTGGACGGCGCGGCCTTCGCGCCGTGCACGGACCCGGTGACCTTCAACGGCCTGAATGAGGGAAGCCACACGCTGGCGGTCCGCACGGTCAACGCGCTCGGCACGGCGGACCCGGAGCCGGCCACCTACGCCTGGACGGTGGACTTCACGGCGCCGCTCGCTCCGGTCATCACCGGGCCGGCCAATGGCGCGGTGCTGAGCTCCGGCAACGTGGTCATCACCGGCACGGCGGACGGCGCCACGTCGGTGACGCTGACGGTGGGCGGGGCGACGTACGGCCCCATCCCCGTGGATGCGGGGGGCAACTGGACCTTCACGCCGCCGGTGACGCTGGCCGACGGCCCGTACACCATCTCCGTGGTGGCGGTGGACGGCGCGGGCAACACCAGCGCGCCGACGACCTCCACCTTCTCGGTGGACCAGACCGGGCCGGATACCGCCATCGACAGCGGCCCGCCGGCGCTGACCAACGTGGCCACGGCAGACTTCGTGTTCTCCTCCGACGAGTCGCCGGTGACGTTCGAGTGCAGCCTGGACGGCGCGGCCTTCACGCCGTGCACGGCCCAGCAGAGCTTCGGGCCGCTGGCGGACGCCGAGCACACCCTGGCGGTGCGCGCGGTGGACGCGGCCGGCAACGTGGACCCGACGCCGGCCACGCACACGTGGACGGTGGACACGGCGGCGCCGGTGGTGACCCTCACCACGCCCGCCAACGGCGCGGTGCTGACCGACCCGACGGTGACGTACTCGGGCACGACGGAGCCGGGCGCCTCGGTGACGGTGGTGGTGGATGGCGTCAACCTGGGCACGGTGGTCGCGGATGGCTCGGGTAACTGGACGCTCACCCCGGCCACCCCGCTGGCGGATGGGCCTCACACGGTCACCGTCACGGCCACGGACCCGGCGGGCAACACCAGCCCGTCCGTGACGCACAACTTCACCGTGGACGCGCTGCCGCCGGACACGACGTTCACCGCCACGCCGCCCGCGCTCACCAACGCCACCTCGGCCACGTTCGAGTTCACCTCGGACGAGTCGCCGGTGACGTTCGAGTGCAGCCTGGACGGCGCGGCCTTCGCGCCGTGCACCACCCCGCTCGCGCTGAGCGGCCTGGCGGAGGGGACGCACACCCTGCAGGTCCGCGCCGTGGACGCGGATGACAATGTGGACCCGACGCCCGCCACGTACACCTGGACGGTCAGCCTGGACACGGACGGCGACGGCCTCACGGACGCCGAGGAAGTCACGCTGGGCACGGACCCGAACAACCCGGACACGGACGGTGACGGCCTGCCGGACGGCATCGAAGTGAATGTCGGGGAGACGGACCCGCTCGACGACGACTCGGATGACGACGGCCTGATGGACGGCACCGAGGACGCCGACCACGACGGCATCGTGGACGAGAACGAGACCGACCCGAACGACGGGGACACGGACGGCGACCTGCTCACCGACGGCTTGGAGCTGGGCCTGACGGAGCCCGAGGGCACCGACACCGACCTGACGGTCTTCACGCCGGACCTGGACCCGACCACCACGACGAACCCGCTGAACGTCGACACCGACGGTGGCAGCGTGCGCGACGGGGTGGAGGACGCCAACCACAACGGCCGCGTGGACGCGGGTGAGACGAACCCGCTGGTGGCCGCGGACGACACCGACACCGACGGTGACGGCGTGGACGACGCCACCGAAATCGAGCTGGGTCTCGATCCGCGCGACGCGGACACGGACGACGACGGCGTCACCGACGGCGCCGACGGCCTCACCGACACGGACGGGGACGGCACCATCGATGCCCGCGACCCGGACAGCGACAACGACGGCCTGCTCGACGGCACGGAGCAGGGCGTGACGCGGGAGAACGCGCCGGTGGGCACCGACACCAGCTCGCCCAACTTCGTCCCGGACGCCGACCCGAGCACCACCACCGACCCGAAGCGGGCGGACACCGATGGTGACGGGCTGACCGATGGGGCGGAGGACGCGGACTCCAACGGCGCCGTGAGCTCCACCGAGACCGACCCGAACAAGGCGGACACGGACGGCGACAGCCTGAGCGATGGCGTCGAGGTGACCGGCGTCAACTCGACGGACCCCCTCAACCCCGACACGGATGGTGACGGGCTGAACGACGGGCGCGAGGACTCCGACCACGACGGCAGCTTCGACAATGGCGAGACGGACCCGAGGAACCGCGACACCGACCTGGGGGGTGCCAGCGACGGTGAAGAGGTCAACGGCGGTAGCAACCCGCTGGACGGCAATGACGACTTCGTCGTCGTGGGCCGTGGCTGCAGCACGGGCGGGGCGGGCACCTTCGCGCCGCTGGCGCTGCTGCTCCTCGCGCTGCCGCTGCTGGGCCGCCTGCGCCGCTCGGGCGGGCGTCCCTCGCGGGCCCTGGTGGCCGGTGCCGTCGGGGGCCTCGCCCTCACCGGCGCGCTGGTGGCCTCGCCCGCCGAGGCGCAGGCGACGGCGCCCACGGCGTCGCAGGCCATCGACGTGCAGCAGTACAAGCCGGGGCCGGGCGCCGGGGACATCCTCGGCGTGCACAGCGCCCGCGTGCAGCCCCACCTGGGCTGGAACGTGGGCCTGTCCCTCAACTACGCGGACAAGCCGCTCAACTTCCTGGACCCGCGCCAGGACAGGTTCATCACCGCGCTGGTGCGCAGCCAGGTGGGGTTGGACCTGATGGGCGCGGTGGGCCTGTTCGACCGCTTCGAGGTGGGCGTCGTGCTGCCGGTGACGCTGCAGGACTCGGAGCCGGCGCCGCAGGTGGACTCGTCCTTCTCCAACGGCGTGGGCTCGGGCGGCATCGGTGACTTGCGCGTGGTGCCCAAGGCCCGGCTGGTGGACGGTGAGTCCTTCGACCTGGCCCTGGCGGTGCCGGTGGTGCTGCCCACGGGCGGTGGCTCGGACTTCCTCGGTGGCTCGGGCCTGGGCGTGCAGCCGCGCCTGGTGGCCGAGTACGGGCAGCGGCTGCGCATCGCCGCCAACCTGGGGCTGGACCTCCGGAAGCAGCAGCAGCTTCGCAACCTGAACACCGGCAACTCCTTCACCTACGGCGTGGGAGCGGAAATCCCCTTCACCGTGGGCGAGCTGCCGCTGGCCGCCGCGGCCACGGTGGTGGGCGCGCTCGGGCTGAAGGAGCAGGACACCGAGGAGCGCCCGCTGGAGCTGCTGGCGGCGCTGAAGTACCGCTCGCTGGGCGGCCTCTCCGCGCACGTGGGCGCCGGGCCGGGCCTCACCCGCGGCTATGGCACCCCGGGCTTCCGCGTGCTGGCGGGCCTGAGCTACAGCCCCGAGCCCTCGCGCGAGCCGAAGCCGGTGGTGGCGCCCGCGCCGGTGGACACGGATGGCGATGGCCTGATGGACCCCGACGACATGTGCCCCGTCGAGGCCGAGGACAAGGACGGCTTCGAGGACGAGAACGGCTGCCCGGACCCGGACAACGACGGCGACGGCATCCTCGACGGTGACGACAAGTGCATCAGCGAGCCGGAGACGAAGAACGGCCACGAGGACGCGGACGGGTGCCCGGACACGGAGCCCGCGCCGGTGGACTCGGACGGTGACGGCCTGATGGATCCGAACGACGGCTGCCCCGCGCAGCCCGAGGACAAGGACGGCTTCGAGGACGCGGACGGCTGCCCGGACCCGGACAACGACAAGGACGGCATCGCCGACACCGCGGACAAGTGCCCGAACGAGCCCGAGGTCATCAACGGCGTGCAGGACGAGGACGGCTGCCCGGACAAGGGCAAGGTGAAGGTGCAGGTCGACGGCGAGCGCATCCTCATCCTGGAGAAGGTCTACTTCGCCACGTCGAAGGACGTCATCCTCGCCCGCTCGTTCCCGCTGCTGAAGCAGGTGGCCGCGGTGCTGCGCGCCAACCCCCAGGTGGAGCTGCTCCGCATCGAGGGCCACACGGACGACCAGGGCAACGACGCGAAGAACCTGGACCTGTCCAAGCGCCGTGCCGCCAACGTGCGGAAGTTCCTGGTGAACGAGGGCATCCTCCCCGTGCGCCTGGAGGCGGAGGGCTACGGCGAGACGAAGCCGGTGGACACCAACAAGACGGCCGCGGGGCGCGAGAACAACCGCCGCGTGGAGTTCAACATCCTCCGCGTGTCGAAGGTGGAGGTCGAGCGCGACGCCCCCTGACGCTTCGCGGCCGACGACGATGACCCCGTGAGTCACTCACGGGGATGAGCGAGGGTGGTCCTGGACGGTGCTCCGGGGCCACCCTTCGTTTTTCTACGCGTTGGAGCGCGATTCCGACCCGCCAAGGCGTGCCGCGTTTCGCGAGTCAAGGGGCGAAGTTCGCCCACCACGCCGCACCGCGTGCTCGCCGGGTCGCTGCGTAAGTGCGCGTCAGGACTCGGACGCGCCTCATCCCGCTACAGGCTCGTAGCGGAATACTTGCCAAAGCGTGGGACTTGCTGATGATTGTGGAGGTTGGGAGTGCGCGCGCTGCACCGCGCCGCTCCAGCCGAAAGGACCGCCATGGACCAGTTCGATCAGAACAAGCAGGCCGCCAAGATTCGGGTCGTCGGGGCAGGTGGGGCCGGCTGCAACGCGGTCAACACGATGATTCTGTCGAAGCTCGACCGGGTCGACTTCATCGCGGCCAACACCGATGTCCAGGCGCTCGCCGCGAGCAAGGCGCCCACGCGGCTCCAGCTGGGGCAGACGCTGACCAAGGGCCTGGGCGCCGGCGCCAACCCGGAGATGGGCCGCGAGGCGGCCCTGGAGTCGAGGGACCAGATTGCCGCGGTGCTCGAGGGCGCCGACATGGTGTTCGTCACCGCCGGCATGGGCGGCGGCACGGGCACGGGCGCCGCGCCCATCATCGCGGACATCGCCAAGAGCCTGGGCTGCCTCACGGTGGGCGTGGTGACGAAGCCCTTCCTCTTCGAGGGCAACAAGCGCCGCAAGCAGGCCGAGCAGGGCATCGTGGAGCTGAAGGCCGCGGTGGACACCCTCATCACCATTCCGAACCAGCGCCTGCTGTCGCTCTCCAACGAGCCGATGCCGCTGCTGGAGACCTTCAAGCGCGCGGACGAAGTCCTCCTGAATGCCGTGCAGGGCATCAGCGACCTCATCCAGTACCACGGCTACATCAACGTGGACTTCGCGGACGTGAAGACCATCATGAGCGACAAGGGCCTGGCGCTCATGGGCACCGGCCACTCGTCCGGAGACAAGCGCGCGCTCACCGCCATGCAGCAGGCCATCTCCAGCCCGCTGCTGGAGGACGTGTCCATCGACGGCGCCACCGGCCTGCTCATCAACATCACCGGCGGCCGCGACATGACCCTGCAGGAGGTCAACGAGGCGCTGACGCTGGTGCACGACGCGGCGGACAGCGAGGCGGAAATCATCTTCGGCTCGCTCATCGACGACCAGATTCAGGACGAGGTGAAGATCACCATCATCGCCACCGGCTTCGTCCACCGGGACGCGCCCAAGGTCCGCGTGGCGCCGACGGTGGTGCAGGTGCCGCTGTCCCGCCCGGCGCCGTCCGTGCACGCCACCGCGCACGTGCGCGAGCGCGAGGAAGTGGCCAGCCTGGTGCCCTCCAAGGGCAGCGCGCCCCGGCCGCTGCCCGCCGTGGAGAGCAGCAAGGCCATGAGCAGCCGCACCTCGGTGGTGAAGGAAGCCGCGCTGCCGCTGGATGAGGACCAGTTCGACATCCCCACGTTCCTCCGGCGCCAGGGCCAGACGGAGCTGCCGTAGCAGGAGTGGGGAAGGGCGCGGCGGAGTGCGTCAGTGGCCGGGAAGCCGGGCCACGCTCGCCTCGTCGCGGCCGGCCAGCTTGTCCGCGCGGTCGAAGAGGTCATCCACCTCCTCGTACAGCGCGTCGACTCGCTCGGGCCGGCGGGGAGCCGGCAGCACGCCGCTTCCGGACAGCTCCTCCAGGCGCGCGCTGGCGCGCTGGAGCAGCTGCAGGGCCTTCAGCAGGGACAGCCCGCGCCGCGTGCCCTCCTGGGTGAAGAGGGTGCCGCTCTGGGTGAGGGCTTCGAGCGTGGTGCGGACGGTGCGGACGCGGTCCGCCTGCCGGGAGCGGTAGAGGTCCAGCCGCTTGGCGCGCCGCGCGCGGTGCAGATCGACGACGCCGCCAGGGCTCTGGGAGGAGGGGGGCTTCACGTGCGGCAAGGTACGTCAGGGCCTCGCAAGGCCGCAAATTTACGGGATTGTTCCGTCCTGTAGCGCGCTCGCCCGCACCCTTGTCATGGGAGGGGTCGAGGGTTAGGTTCGCCGCCCTTCGCAGGGGAGGGCTGCCGCCATGTTCCAGAAGCTGCTCATCGCCAACCGGGGAGAGATTGCCCGCCGCATCGGCGTGGTGGCCCGGGGAATGGGGCTCAAGACTGTCGCCGTGTACTCGGACGCGGACGCGGAGCTGCCGTTCGTGAAGGAGGCGGACGAGGCCGTGCGCATCGGCCCCGCCCCGGCCAAGGACAGCTACCTCAACGCCGCTGCCATCCTCGAGGCCGCGAAGCAGACGGGCGCCCAGGCCGTGCACCCCGGCTACGGCTTCCTGTCCGAAAACGGAGAGTTCGCCCAGGCCTGCGCCGACGCGGGGCTCACCTTCGTGGGGCCTCCCCCGGCCGCCATGGCGCGGATGAAGGACAAGAGCCAGGCCCGAAAGCTGGTGGCCGCGGCCGGCGTCCCGGTGGTGCCCGGCAGCGACGGCGTGGTGCCGGACGTGGCGGGCGCGCTGGCGGCGGCCGAGCGCATCGGCTACCCGGTGCTGTGCAAGGCGGCCAGCGGCGGCGGCGGCATCGGCATGGCCGTGGCGAAGGACCCGGCGGAGCTGGAGAAGGTCTTCCGCCAGTGCACGGACCGGGCGAAGGCCGCCTTCGGCAAGGAGGGCGTCTACCTGGAGCGCTACTTCCCCGCGCCGCGCCACATCGAGGTCCAGATTCTGGGGGACCACCACGGCCACCTCATCCACGGCCTGGAGCGCGAGTGCTCCATCCAGCGCCGGCACCAGAAGGTGGTGGAGGAGGCCCCCTCCGTGCTGTTCGCGGACGGGAAGAACGCGGCCCTGTCGCAGACGCTGTTCACCGCGGCCGTCACCGCGGCGAAGACGTTCGGCTACGCCAACGCCGGCACGGTGGAGTTCCTCTACTCGGACGGGCAGGTCTACTTCATCGAGATGAACGCCCGGCTCCAGGTGGAGCACCCGGTGACGGAGCTGACCACGGGGCTGGACCTCATCGGCTGGCAGCTGCGCATCGCCGCGGGCGAGCGCCTCACGGTGAAGCAGGAGGACGTGAAGCGGCGCGGGGCGGCGCTGGAGTTCCGCATCTACGCGGAGGACCCGGTGAAGTTCTTCCCGTCCCCGGGCCTGCTCAAGGTGTTCCAGCCCCCCACGGGCGAGGGCGTGCGCCTGGACTCGGGCTACGGCGAGGGCAACACCGTCACGCCGAACTACGACCCGATGATTGCCAAGCTCATCATCTCTGGCGACACGCGCGCGCAGGCGATTGAGCGCTCCGTGGCGGCGCTGCAGGGCTTCCGCATCGAAGGCATCAAGACGAACATCCCGCTCCACCTGCGAATCGTACAGGATGCGGCCTTCCGGGCCGGCGAGCTGGACACGCACTTCCTGGAGCACCACGCGAAGCCGGCGTAGGGCAGCAGCCGGGGCCTGGCTCCAGCCCCATCCACCCCTGAGGAGGCAAGGTTCCATGGCGGACGTCGCGGCGCACATCACCGGTACGGTGTGGAAGATCGAAGTGAAGGTCGGCCAGCAGGTCAACGCGGGCGACACGCTCGTCATCCTCGAGTCCATGAAGATGGAGATGCCGGTGGAGGCGGAGGAGGGCGGCACGGTGAAGGAGATTCGCTGCAAGGAGGCGCAGTCGGTCAACGAGGGCGACGTCCTCGTGGTGCTCGGCTAGTCGCAGTGGAGCCTTCGTCGGAGGCGTCGCTCCAGGTAGAGGACCGCGAGGGCGGCATCCGCGTCCTCACGGTGTCCCATCCGGCCCGGCGCAACGCGCTCAACGACGCGCTGCTGGCCCAGCTGGACGCGGCGCTGGAGCCGGCCCCGCATGTGCGCGCCCTGCTGGTGCGCGGCGCGGGAGGCACCTTCTGCTCCGGCTACGACTTGACGCGCCTGGGCCCGCCCGGCGAGGACGGGCTCCTGCCGGATGACCCGCTGGTGGCGTGCCTCCTCAAGCTGGAGGGGCACCCGGTGCCCAGCGTGGCGCTGGTGCAGGGCGCCGCGGTGGGCGCGGGCTTCGACCTGGCGGCCTCGTGTGACTTCCGCATCGGCACGCCGGACGCCATCTTCCTCATGCCTCCGGCGCGGCTGGGCATCGTCTACTCGGCGGAGGGGCTGGCCCGGGCGGCGCGGCTGGTGGGCTTCGCCCGCGCCAAGCAGCTGTTCCTCACCGCGCGCAAGCTGGACGCCCGCGAGGCGCTGGCCTGGGGGCTCCTGGACGAGTGTCTGGAGCCGGCCGATGCGGAGGCGCGCGCGTATGCGCTGTGCGCCACGCTGGCGGCCCATGCGCCGCTCGCGGTGTCGGGGATGAAGGAGTCCTTCGGGCGGCTGGCCCGGGCTCCGCTGGAGGAGGCGGACCAGGCACGGCTGCGAGGCCTGCGCGCGGCGGCCTTCGGCAGCGAGGATGCGAAGGAGGGGCGGGCGGCCTTCCTGGAGAAGCGCCCGCCCCGCTTCACCGGCCGCTAGTCACGGCGGCCGGTGGAGGGGTTGCACCTGGGACTCAGGTGTCGCCGAACAGCTCGCCCATGCGCAGCTGGAGCGCCGAGGCAATCTTGTACAGCGAGGAGATGGAGGCCGAGGACTCCGCGCGCTCAATCTGGGACAGCAGCGACACGGACAGGCCCGTGCGCCGAGCAAGCTGCTTGAGCGTGAGCTCCTGCGTCTTGCGCGCGTCGCGGATGGTCCGGCCGATGGCGCGGTGAAGGTCCGCCTCCGGGTCCTGGGAGAGGCCCTTCTTCTGGAGGGCGTTGCGGACCGCGGCGATGAACTGGTCCGGCTCCATGGGCTTCTTGACGTAGTCGGAAGCCTGGGCCTTGAGCGAAGCGACGGCCGTGTCCACCGTGGGGTACGCGGTGGCGACGATGACGGCGACGTCGGTGTCGTACTTGCGAATCTGCTCGAGCACCTCGGTCCCGGACATCTGCGGCATCATCATGTCCAGGATGACCAGGTGGAAGTCCGAGCCGCGGAGGATCTCCACAGTCTGCGTGGGGTCCGTGGTGGTTACGACCTCGTAACCTTCGCGGGTCAGCACCAGCTTGAGGTAGTCGCAGTTGTCCTGCTCGTCATCAACCACCAGGATGCGAATCTGCACAGCGTCTCCTCGCTGCAGGCGAACAGCGTCGGTTGGGGGGGATGTGGAACCCGGGGCGGGCCCCGGCGGCACACCACTACTTCTTCTTCTCGTAGCTCTCCACGATGTCCTTCACTGCCTTGAAGCGGGGATGGTCGGGAGGAGCCAGCTTCAGGAAGCGACGGTAGTACTCCGCTCCTTCAGCGGACTGCTCGTTCCGCGCCAGGGCGGAGCCGAGGAACGCGTAACAGTCCACGGTGTTGGCATCGAGCTCGATGCAGCGGCGAAGGTTCTCGATGGCAAGAGGGTAGTTCTTGGTCTGGATGTACTTCTTGCCCTCCGCGAGGGCCAGCTGGGCCGGGGTGGGCGCGCCTTCCGGGGGCCTGGCGGTGCCAGGAGGGGGGACGGTGTTGGTGTTGACGGCGGGCGGAGGCGTCGCGGCGGCAGCGGCGGCAGCGGCTTTCTTCTGGGCGTCGGCCAGCTGGGCGTCGGCCAGCTGGGCGGCCAGGGTGGAAGCCTCGGACGCGAAGACCGTGGTGCCGGACGTCTCCGACAACGCCTTCTCGGCGTCGGCGAGCTTGCCAGCGGCCAGGGCCGCGCTTGCGCGGTCGAGCCGCTGCTTCACCATCCGCTCCGCGCGGGCCTGGTCCAGCAGCTCCACCACTTCCTTCGGCTGACGGCCCTGCGCGTCCTTGACGCTGGACAGGTAGTCCTCTGCCTTGTCGAACTCGTGGGCGGTGATGGCCTTCTGGGCCAGCGCCAGCCGCTCCGGAAGCGAGGGTCCGGTCGGCGCGGGCGGCGCGGCGGGAGGCGCCTCCGGGGCCGGCTGTGCCACGGCGGTGGCCGGCTCGGTGCCGGGAGTCGGCTGCGGCTCCGCGGAGGGCGGCTCCGTGTCGGGCCCTGGCTGGGCCACCGGCGGCACCGGCGTTCCGGGCACGGGGGGACGGAAGAAGTAGAAGCCCACGGCCCCGGCCCCCAGCAGCAGGGCGACGAGCCCGGCCACCAGCGGCAGCTTCGAGCGCGAGCCACCCTCACCGGCGGGCAGGTCGTCCGCGGCGTCGCCGGCGTGGAGGAAGCGGAGCTTCACGTGCCCCAGCTCGATGATGTCGCCGGAGTTGAGCGTGGCCTGGGCGTAGCTCTCGCCATTGACCGTCAGCCCGTTGGCGGACTGCATGTCGATGACGCGCCACTCGCCGCCCTCCTCGCGCACCAGCTTGGCGTGGGTGCGCGACAGCGAGCGGTGGTCCAGGGTGATGTCGTTGTCGTCGGTGCGGCCAATCCGCAGCTCGGTGCGGATGCAGGCGAACTCCTGACCCTTCAGCTCGTCCGGGGTCAGCACCAGCAGGCGGGGCGCATCATCGGTGGCCACGTCCGCCACCTTGCGGGGGCGATCCGCCTCCACCTGATCCAACCGGATGATGGAGGTGGAGTGCCGGCGCACCTCGGCGGAGGAGGGCGGGGTGTGGTCGTGTTCGTCCTCGTCCTCGTCGTCTTCCTCCGCATGGGCGGGCCGGTCGTCGGAGGTGTCGTCGTCCTCCTCCTCGGCTTCCTGCGCGCTCATGGGCTCGAGCGCGGGCTCCGTCTTGCGCAGGGCCGACGGCACCTTGGTCGTGATGGGGCCGGAGACGCTGGCGGCGCCTTCGGTCTGTAGGGCAAGGTCGTAGTCGCCGATCTGGATCAGGTCGCCCTCTTTCAGGGGCGACTGACCCGCGATCCGCTCGCCGTTGATCCGGGTGCCGTTATAGCTACCCAGGTCTTCAACCACGACGTGACCATTCAGTCGTACCAATCGTGCGTGACGACGAGACACATTGCGTTCCGTCAGGCGGATGGTGTTTCCCTCCTGACGGCCAATGGTGATCTCGTCACGCACGAAGGGAACAACGGTCTTGCGCCCCTCGTCGTCTTCGATGATGAGCTTCAGCACGGGTCTGATCCGCGTACAGTCATAGCAGAACGGGGTTTACCTGTACAAGCCATGTATCCCCCTCAAAAGACAGGGCTTTCTTCCCAAGAGGAGGAGCAACCGGGCTTGTTGTCCATCGGTCAGTCGGCCGTGACGGGGGGGTTGGGGGGCTGGCCCTGGGTCACATTGGCCCTGGCGGTGGTGCTGGTGGCAGTGCACGCCTCCCTGGGGCTGGCGGGGCCGGTGGACGTGGACGCCCTGGTGCGGTGGGGCGCCAAGTCGGGACCGCTGGTGGTGGAGGCGGGGCAGACGTGGCGGCTGGTGACAGCCAACTTCCTGCACCGGGACTGGCTGCACCTGGGGCTCAACCTGCTGGTGCTGGTGGCGGCGGGCGCGGCGCTGGAGCGTGCGTGCTGGCGCTGGGACTACGCGGCCCTGCTGGGCGCGGCGGGACTGGCCACCATGGCGGGCTCTCTGGGGTGGTCGGGGGCGGTGAGCGTGGGGGCCTCGGGGCTCGTCTATGCGTGCGTGGGCGCGCTGCTGGTGATGGGCCGGCGCTACCGGGGGCGGCCGCGCGGGAAGGGGCGGTGGCTGTCCGGGGACGGCGCGCTGCCCACGGTGCTCGTCTTCCTATGGATGGGCTGGACGTCGGTGGGCGTGGACAACGCGGGGCACCTGGGCGGGCTGCTCACGGGGCTGCTGGTGGGGGCCTTCCTCGAGCCGCGAGGGCCGGGCAGGGGCCTTGCCCGGCCTGCGGGCCTGCTGCTGGCGGCGCTGGTGGTGGCGGCGCTGGTGGTGGCCGAGCGCTCCGGCTGGCGCAGGGAGCAGGACGACGGCTTCGGGGTGTCGGTGCCGCTGCCGGAGGGCTGGCGAAGCGAGGAGGACGGGCAGGGCCGGCGGGCCTTCTCCAACGGGCTGCCGGGGCTGGGGCGGGCCACCTTCTCCGCGGAGGTCATCGAGGTGGGCGAGCCCGGGGACGGCGCCGCGCAGGCGCGGCACTTCCAGGAGGAGACGCTGGTGCCCGGCGCGCCGGGGCCGGAGGGACGGACGCTGAAGGTGGTGGGGCCGGTGCCGACGCGGCTGGGCGGCAGGGACGCGCAGCGGGTGAAGGCGGAAGTGGAGGGCCCGGGTGGCGCCACGCACCTGCTGGCCTTCTTCGTGCCACGTGGCGAGTGGGTGTACCGGCTGCTCTTCACCTGGCCCGCGGCATACCCGGCCTACGAGGCGGTGGTGGACCGGATGGTGGTGGAGCTGCGCTTCGGCGAGCCAGCGCTGCTGCGGCAGGCGCGGGCGCGGGCGCTGCTGGTGCCGGGCGCGCCGGGGCCGCAGCGGGCGCTGGGTGGGGAGCTGCGCCGCTGGGGACTGCCGGAAGAAGCGGTGTCGCCGCTGGCGGACGCGGTGCGGCTGGCGCCCTCGCATGTGGAGACGCGCGTGGAGCTGGCGCGGGCGCTCTTCGAGACGGGACGGGTGGAAGAGGGCTGCCACGCGGCGGCGGAGGCCCGGGTGTATGGGCCTTCGGACACCGGCGCGCTGGAGGCGGGCGTGCGCTGCGAGCTGGCGCGCGGCGACGTGGCGCGCGCCCTGGAGCAGTTGGAAGAGGCGAGGCGGGTGGACCCCCGGGATGCGCGGCTGCGCGCCGCGGAGGTGGCGCTGCGAGCCGTGCTGGAGGCGCCGGGCCCCCCCAGGCAGCAGGGGGCACCGGGGCCGGGCGCTCCGTGAGCTGGAGCACCCGGCCGCGTCGCTCCTTCAGTCCTCGTCCTTGAGCAGGAAGTCGTTGTTGATGGTCTTGAACGACAGCCTGCCGCCACCCAGCGTGGGGGAGGGGCGCTCGACGAGCGGCCTCACCACGATGCCCTCCTTGCGGTTCTTCGTGCCCGGGTAGAAGCCCTGGGCGAGCTTCAGGTAGTGCTCCAGGGAGTGGTCGAACGTCCGTGCCGCCTCACCGGTGACGACGTGCTCCACCGGTACGGTGCGCAGGCCGTGCTCCGCGCAGAAGGTGATGAACTCCGCATGGCCCAGGAAGCGGCCGGTGCTCGTGTCGTGGACGCTGAAGATGAACAGGTCCGGCTCGGTGAGGCCCAGGCGGTTCTTCTGGATGCCGGGGCCGCACAGCTCGCCCTGCACCGCGAAGCCCGGAGGCAGCGCGGTGTCGAGCGAGTACTTGTCGGCCACGGTCCACACCGGGTTCGCCCCGCGCCGCAGCGCCCAGTTTCGCGAGCACGCCACGAGCCCGCCCTCGAGCGGCCGGAAGAAGGTCGCCGACGTGCCGTCCAGCTTCGTCGTCACGAAGAAGTCGTGGCCGCGCAGTTCGTCCAGGACGCCGAGCGCCGACTGGAGGCGGATTTCATCCGTCCTCGGCACCTCGCCCGGGAAGGGCCCGGCGACCTCGCGCGTGTCGGGCAGCGCCGGCTCGAACTTCACGACGCCGAGCGCGTCGCGCACGTCCGTCCCCTGGGCCGGCACCTCGCCGGAGAGGATGGACGTCGGCAGCGCGAGCCCCTGGGACAGCACGCCCCTCAGGCGCGCCGTCTTCACCCGGAAGCCCCTCGGCCGCAGGAACTCCGCCCACGGCTGGCCCTCCGGAAGCTGGCTGTCGATTTCGAAGAAGACGCACGCATCCCCCGGGGTGAACTCCCCCTTCCTCACCACCACGTCCCAGCCCATCACCCGTGCCTTCAGGATGTTGTCGGCGGCGGGAATGGGCTCCAGGTGGTCGATGCGCTGAATCGAGACGAGCTTTCTCTCCATGTGCCCTCCTTCCCGCCGGCGGAAGCGCCGGGGTCCCCAGGAGACGGGGCTCGCCGCCCCATCTGACGGAGCGCCATCATGTCGGACCGGGCGCGAGGTTGCACCCCGGCCCGTGCGCCTCACGCCACCGCCGGCCGGGGCGCCGTGTCACCACCGTGCGCTGAAGGCGCGCACCGCGAGTCCCGCGCCCGCCGTCCACTCGCTCCTCCGAGAGAGCCCCGCATCCTGGTGCACGTACGCGCCGGACAGTTGAAGCACGACGGGCTGGTCGGCCACCGCGAGCAGCACCCGCTCCGCCCCCGCTTCGACTCGCGCACGGAAGTACGTCCCACCCTCGAAGCCGAGACTCCACCCGGCCAGCCCGGACGCGCGCAGCGCCCAGAGCCCGTCCGAGGACTCCAGCCCCGTGTCCAGCATCACCGTGGTGAAGGGCGACACCGTGTGCTCCGCGCCGTCGCGCGAGCGCCGCAGGGTATGGCTCGCCACGGGCCCCACGCCCAGCCACACGCGCGCGGTCTCCGAGCGCACCGGGTCCACCAGGAGGCCCACGCGCCCCGTCTCCAGCGTCCAGCCCGGGCCCTCCCACACGCGTCGCTCCAGGTGGCCCAGCCGAGGGGCCAGCGTCACGTCGAAGGGGAAGGGGATGCGCAGCGGGCGCGAGGTGGGCACCAGGATGAAGCCCTCCTCCAGGTGCCGGCGCAGCGTGCCGTCATAGGCCGTGAAGGTGAGGCCGCGCTGCTCGCCACCCCAGGCCTCCACGCCGAGCAGCCGGTGGCTGTTGAACCACGGCGTGCCCTTGCTTCGGCTGGCGCGGCCCGTGCGGATGAGCACGCCCGCCCGCAGCGACTGCGCCGCCTGACCCTCCCGCACCTGCACCCCCGTGCCCAGCAGCAGCCCGTCCCCCGGGTCGAAGCAGATGGGGAAGGGCTCGCCGCGCGAGTCCATGCGGAGGCACTCCCCCTCGTCCGCGGCGGAGACATCCGCGGTGGAGGAGGCGGCGAGCAGCAACACCAGTCCGAGCGCGAGCACGCGCCTACTCCCTCGCGGCCGTGGCCATGGGCGCCGAGCGACGTGCCGGAGCCCACAGCGAGAAGCGCAGCCCCGCCGACGCGGACCACTCCCACCGGGCGGGGACGTCCGGCAGGTCGCTCCGCCAGGCACCGCGCCCGTCCGCCACGACGCTCAGCGGCTGGTCATTGATGGCCAGGAGGATGAGCTCGTAGCCGGCGCTCACGCGCAGCCGCTCCGGACGCAGCGGGCGGCCCTCCACCGACGGGGCCAGCAGCACCTTCTCCGCCTCCACGCCCAGGCGCAGGTGGTGGAAGCCGTCCCGGTCCAGCGTCAGGTCGCCCTCCAGCGCCGCACCCGGTACCACGGTGGTGAAGCCGTTCTTGTAGTCGCGCTCCACGGACGGACCGGCGCGCACCCGCACGAAGGACACCAAATCCTTCGAGTGCCACAGGTCCAACGTGGCGTGGACGGCGCCCCAGGTGAGGAAGCCCGCCTCGGTGGTGTTCCGCTCCAGCTCCTCCGCGTGGAGCAGCTCCATCCACAGGCCGAGGTTGATGTGGATGTCGTGCCGCCGGGGCTCGCCGAAGAAGGTCGTCACCCGGAAGAGCGGCTCCTTGCGCTCCACGCTGAAGTCGTAGCGCAGCGCCTGGATGTCGAAGGACGGCTGCTCGCCCAGGTACAGCTCCGTCTCCAGGACGCGGAGGCGATGCAGCAGCTTCCCGTCGCCCGGCACCTCCACCGCGATGCCGAAGTCCGCGCGCATGCGGCTGTCCATCTCTCCATCGCGCCACAGCGGCGCCCACGCGCCGCCCAGCCAGAGGCGCCGGTTCAGGTCGAAGTTGAACTGCATCACCCGCCCGCGCTCGTCGCGGTACCAGCCGGGCGGGGCGTCGGCGATGGCGGGCTCCAGCCGGTACGTCTTCAGCCGCGCGGCGTCGGTGACGTAGGACTCGTCGGTGCAGGAGCCCGCCCGCTCCAGGGGGCGCTCCGTCTCCAGGCCGTCCGTGTCCAACTCGTACACTGGCGCCACCAGGCACCGCCGCGTCGAGTCGTCACACTGCGCCCGCCACCTCCCGGAGGGCACCGCCTTCGTCGGCGGCAGCGTCAGGCACACCGTGTGGGCATGGGGCTGCTGCATGGGCAGCGGCGAGGCGGGCGGCTGGATGACGGGAGGGCTGGCGAGTGTCCCGCCCAGGCCGGGCAGGACGTCCTTCACCCGGGCCTCCAGGTCCGCATCGCCTCCTGCCTGCGCGAGCAGGAGGGCACAACCCAGGGCCACAGCGGGTACGAGCATGATGTCTCCTCGACGGCACGGCCTGGTGGGCAAGAAAGTCGGGAAGGGCCGGCGGGGACAGCCGTTACAAGGCCCGTGCCCCCGGTCGCCGGGCGGGCTTTCGCGGGGTTGGACTCCCCACCGCGTGCAGGCTCCTGCACAATGGCGCGCTGCACTGCACACGACGGCGGCGAAGGTCGACCGGCGGGGGCGGCGGGGATATAAGTCCGCGGCCCGTGCCTCTGGCGCGGGCCAACCGCCCGAAAAGACTCAAGGAGCATCAGCCCGTGGCGAGCGAAGGCGAACAGGAGCGGGAGCAGACCTTCACCGAGGCCATCCTCGGCAAGGAGACGCTCTCGTCGAATTGGATGAAGCGGTGGCTGACGCTGTCCTTCAGCACGCGCGTCGTGGTGGCCACGGCCGGCTTCGCGGCCTTGCTCTTCCTCCCGTACCTGGGCGCGGTGGGCCTGTGGGACTGCTGGGAGACGCACTACGGCGAGGTGGCTCGGATGATGATCGAGCGCCGCGACTACGTGTACCCCTTCTGGGAAGGCTCGTGGTTCTTCTCCAAGCCGCCGCTCACCATGTGGCTGCAGGCGCTGGGGATGCAGGTGGTGGGCAGCGTGCGCACCGACGGCGCGCTGGGCCTGTACACCGAATGGGGCATGCGCGTGCCCTTCGCGCTGCTGAGCATCGCCGCGGTGGGGCTGCTGTCGCTGGCGGTGGCGCGGGTGGTGAACCGGCGCGCGGGCCTGGCCACCGGCTTCATCCTGGCCACCATGCCGCTGTACTTCCTGCTCACCCGGCAGACGGTGACGGACACGCCCTTCGTCACCACCTTCATCTGCGCCATGGCGTGCGCGCTCATCGGCCAGTTGGATGAGACGACGAAGCACCGCTCGGCGTGGTGGTACGGCTTCTACTTCTTCGCCGGCCTGGCCGCGCTGGCCAAGGGCTTGCTCGGCGTGGGCCTGCCCGCCGTCATCCTGATTCTGTACGCGGCGCTGTCCGTCATCCCCTGGGACAGCGCCAGCCTGGAGTCACACCTGCGCTGGCTGACGAAGCGCGGCTTCCGCAAGGACGTGCGCGAGGGCCGCGCGGCCATGCCGGTGCTGTGGGCGCAGATGTTCCGCATGCACCTGGGCACGGGCATCCTCGTCTTCCTCGCGGTGGCGGGGCCCTGGTACCTCACCCTGTCCCTGTTCCAGAGCGTGGACGACGAGGGCAAGCTCTTCTGGTACCGCTTCTTCATCCACGACCACCTCAACCGCCTCACGGCGGGCGTGCACACCACCACGCCGGGCGGCACGTTCATCTACTTCATCGAGCAGGGCGGCTTCGCCATCTTCCCCTGGGTGGCCCTGCTGCCCGGCGCCTTCGCCGTCGTGGCGCGGCTGAAGCTGCGCTCGGAGAAGAAGGCGGACCACCTGGCCATCATCGCCGTGCTGTGGGTGGCCTTCTCCTTCTGGCTGCTGGCCTCCAGCGCCACCAAGTTCCACCACTACGTCTTCCCCGTGCTGCCGGGCATGGCCATTCTCCTGGCGCTGTTCGCCGACCGGCTGTGGGAGGAGGGCATCTCCGCGCACGCGGTGAGCCTCATCTTCGGGCTCGTCCTCTTCATCCTCGTGGGCAAGGACCTGTCGGAGAACCCGAAGAACTTCACGGATTTGTTCGTCTACAACTACGACCGGCCCTACCCGCAGGACCTGGTGTCCAAGCCCATCGCCTTCTTCGCCTCGCGCCCGCTGTGGACGGGCGACCTGGTGACGCTGGTGCTGCTGGCCTTCGGCGTGTACCTGTCCTTCGACGCCTTCTCACCGCGGGCGAAGGACAAGGCGACGCCGGGCACGCGCGCGGTGGCGCTGCTGCTGCTGCTGGGCGGCGTGGCCACGCTGGGCGCGGTGGCGTCGCAGGCGCAGGTGTCCGCGACGGCGCTGGTGGGCCTGGCGCTGCTGGCGGTGGCCAGCGTCCTGGGCGTGCAGTCCATGCGGCCGGGCACGGAGGGGCGCTCGTCCCTGCGGCTGGCCGCGGGCCTGCTGGCGGTGGCGGGCGTGGCGCTGGCGGTGCGCGGCTTCACGAAGTCGGTGGCGGAGGACTCGCTGCTCAAGGCGCTGTCCGAGCCCGTCAACATCAAGAGCACCCTGGGCTTCACCTTCGCGGTGGCCGGCGCCATGGCGGTGGTGGCGGCGCTGATGCGGGCGCGGGTGATGCTGTTCGGCACCTTCTGGGCGCTGGCGGCGGGCGTGGCCCTCTGGTTCAACTGGAGCCACTGGGTGGACCTGTCCCACCACTGGACGCAGCGCGACTTGTTCTGGCGGTACTACGCGCAGCGCAAGGCGGACGAGCCGATTGTGGCGTACATGATGAACTGGCGCGGCGAGACGCTCTACTCGCGCAACACGGTGGAGCAGTACCGCGGCAGTGACTCCAACACGCGCATTCGCAACCTGGCCGCGCGGCCCGGACGTGAGTGGGTGCTGGTGGAGCACAACCGCCTCAACCTGCTGCGCAACTCGGTGGGCTCGGACAAAATCGTCACCCCCATCGACCGGGACATCAACAACAAGTTCGTCCTGGTGACGGTCGATTGAGCGGCATCCACGTCGAGGGCCTGGGGAAGCGCTTCGGGGACCGCACGGCCGTGGAGGGACTCTCCTTCCACGTGCGGCCCGGCGAGGTGTTCGGTCTGCTCGGGCCCAACGGCGCGGGGAAGACGACGACGGTGCGCATGCTCACCGGACTCCTGAGCCCCAGCGAGGGCCAGGCCACCGTGTGGGGCCACCGGGTGGACCGGGACGGCGAGGCGCTGCGCAAGGTGGTGGGGCTGCTCACCGAGCAGCCCGGCCTCTACGACAGGCTCACCGCGCGGGAGAACCTGCGCTTCTTCATGAAGCTGCATGAGCTGGACGAGGCCCGAGCCTGGCCGCGCGCGCTGGACTACCTGCGGCGCTTCGGGCTGGGCGGGCGCGAGGAGGAGCCGGTGGGTGGCTTCTCCAAGGGCATGCGCCAGAAGCTGGCCATCGTCCGCACGCTGGTGCACGACCCCCAGGTCATCTTCCTGGACGAGCCCACCAGCGGGCTGGATCCGGAGTCCGCGCGCACCGTGCGCGACGCGGTGGCGGAGCTGGCGTCGGAGGGGCGCACCATCGTCCTGTGCTCGCACAACCTCTCGGAGGTGGAGCGGCTGTGCGAGCGCGTGGGTGTGGTGAAGCGCACGCTGCTGGCCATTGGCCCGGTGCGCGAGCTGCGGCGGGCGGGGCATGCGCTGGAGGTGCGCGTGGACGGCGAGGCGGAGCGCTTCCGCGACACGCTGACCTCGCTGCCCTTCGCGCCCAACGTGCTGGCGGAAGGCGCGCGGCTGCGCGTCATGCTGACGGACGAGGCCAACGCGCCGGACGTGGTGGCGTGTCTGGTGGGCGCGGGCGCGCGGGTGCACAGCGCGGTGCCGGCCCAGCGGCCGCTGGAAGAGGTGTACCTGGACCTGCTGCGAGAGGGGAGGGGTTAGCACTCCTGCGTCAGGGGCCCGCGGGGTGCACGGGGAGACCGAGCCAGGTGGCAATCACGCGCGCCATGGCGAGCCGTGCGGTGATGAAGCTGTCTGGCGGGCTCGGGTAAGCGTCGTCCTCCGGGATGCCGAGGTGGACGATGGCGAAGCGGCGCTGCACCGCGTACGACGGACGGAAGAGCGAGGTCTTGTCCCAGGTGTTCATCGTCGCGATGACCCGGAACGTCCGCGAGACGCGGTGGGTGCGCCCGGCGTCGAAGCCGATGGACACCCGGCGTCCGTCCTCCAACTCGAAGGGGGTGTCGGAGCCCTTGCCGGCAAGCACCGCCATCAGCTCGCCGAAGGCCTTGTCCACATCCGCCCGGTTCAGCTCGTCCACGAGCAGCCACTGCCAGCCTGGCTGCGCGCCCAGGGCGTGCCGCCGGAGCGCACGGTGCTCAGCGGCCGCAGCATCGGCACCGGCGTGGCCGTGGAGATGGCGATGCGCGGCCACGGCGCCCGGCTCATGCTCGTGTCGCCCTATACGTCCATCCCCGAGCTGGCGGGCCTGATGCTCCCCTTCCTGCCCGCCCGCCTCCTCGTGAGGGACCGCTTCGACACCCTCTCCAAGGCGCCGGACCTGAAGCTGCCCGTCCTCATCATCCACGGAGAGCAGGACGAGCTCATCCCGGTGGAGATGGGGCGCCGGCTCGGCACACGCTTCCCCCAGGCCACGGTGCAAACAGTCGCCGGTGCCGGGCACAATGACGTCCTGGAGCGCTCCGGCACGACGCTCATGGACCGCATGGCCGCGTTCGCCCTCGGCGCTCCGTGAAGCGGGCGCTCACGGGGCCCTTCCCCCGTGAGCGGCGCCATCCGCGTCAGTGAATCATCGACGGCGCTTTGCTGGAGGTGGACACCTCGCGCAGCAGCTCGGCGGTGTCCTCGGCCTGCATGTGCCGGGCGAGGTCCGCCTGGGACACCATGCCGCAGACGGTGCCGTCGTCGTCGAGGACAATCATCCGCCGCACCTGGTTCTCCTCCATCAGGGCATGAGGGCGCCCCAGGGCCTCTCAGGGCGCTCGGAGGATGCCCGAGAAGGCCGATGCGCTGGCCGTCGGGAAGTCCGTGCGCAGCGGCTGGCGGGCCAGGTCCACCGAGCCCTGCCGCAGGGCTCGCACCGTCAGGTAGTACGAGCGGCCCGACTCGAGCGCGCCGGGAGGCAGCGTCACCCGCGACTGCGCCGTCCGCAGCCGCAAGGGGATGCCCGCCACCGTGCGCGTGCCCAGCACGTACAGCTCCCGCACCCAGACCTCATAGCCGGACGGCACGCCCACCGCGGGAGCGGACCAGCTCACCTCCGGCGTGAGCGACTGGAGCACCCGGTTCAAGGTGCCCGGGGCACCCTCGACGCGCATGTCCCGCACCGGCGTCAGGATGGGCGCGAGCGGACGGCCCACCACCCTGCGCAGCACGTCCGTGTGCACCAGGCTGCCGCTCTGCCGCGTGGGCCGCGTGCCGTCCAGCGCGTAGTTGACGCTCAGCGGGTAGACGACGGTCGCGACGGGCCGCCACGCGGCGGGGAAGGGGTTGCCGTAGCGCAGCGGCTCCGAAGGCGTGCCCTCCTGGAGGTCCGTGTCGAGCAGGTCCGGAATGCTGGAGAAGAAGCCGTGCGCGTACCCCGTGGGCATCGCGCTCACCACCAGCGAGGGCGCGCGGCCCGGGGTGGGCTCGGCGTCCGGGTGCAGGTCGGCGCGCGCCACCGCGAAGTCGGCGTCATGGAACGTGTAGGTGAGCGACTCCGTCTGGGGCACGTCGGTGAACTGGCCGGAGAGGAAGGTGCTCTGGCCCTCCACGGTGGTGAACGGCGCCGGCGTGAAGACCTGCGTCAGGGCGCGGTAGGGCGCGGCCGTGGGACGCGACAGGTGGGTGAGCATCGCGGTGTCACCGTGCGCGGCGTCCACCAGCCGGTTCTCCGAGCTCCACGCCAGCTCGAACGTGGCCGAGGACAGCCGCGTGTCCCCGTCCACCGGAGTGCCGGGGCTGAGCCAGTCGTGCGCGTCGATGACCACCATGCCCGCGTTGGCGGAGATGAGCTGGAGCAGGTCTCCGGACTGCCACGGATGCAGGCCGTCCACGTCGAAGACGAGCGGCGTGGACTCCACGGGCATGGCCTGGTCCACGCGCCCGAGCCGGAACTCGCTCAAGTCCAACCGGCGCTCGGTGCCGGTGAACCAGGGCAATTCGTCTCCCACGCGCAGGGTGTACGTGGCGCCCTCGGGGACGCCGGGCACGGAGAAGGTGCCATCGGCGAACCCCTGGCCCGGGTAGAGGGTGAACTGGCCATCCGCGCCTTGCACCCATGCGTCGATGGGGACGGCAGACAGGTCCACCGGCACCTTCCGCAGGCCGCGGGCCGTGTCGTGGAGGAAGGCGCGGTGCCCCTGGATGCCGGAGGCACAGACCTCCTGGGCGGAGGCAGAGGGAATGGCGCCGAGCAGCAACAGGCCCGAGGCCAGCAGGGACGACGTAGGTAGGCGGCTCATGATTCTCCAGATGCGTTCAGGCCGGCCCCTGCGCGCGAGCTTGTAGCACGGAGCTCCGACGTTCAGCCAAGGCGCGCCTGACGCCTGAATTTCATGCGCCGTGAAATGTCAGGGGCCGGGCCTCAGCGCGCCGGCTCCAGCGTCCAGGAGCCGAGCATGCGGTCGAGCGTGGTGGGGTCCTCGTACGCCGCGGTGCCCACCAGCCTTCCGTTGCCGTCCATCACCGCCTCGTAGCGCACCGGACCCTGGCCGTTCGTCCCGAAGGGCGCGGTGAAGCGCAGCGTGCCTTCCGGGGAGCGCTCCGCCCGCACCGGGAAGGGGCCTTCGCCATTTCCTTCCGGGAAGGTGACGCGCAGCACGCCGGTGTAGTGCTCCCCGGCACGGGCCAGCTCCAGCCGCAGCTTCGCGGGCGACTGGCCCCACTCCTCGGGGTAGAAGCGCAGCTCGCCCGTCCAGATGCCGGGGAGCGCGTCCCAGCGCACGCAGCGCCTGCGCACGCAACGGGAGCGGTTGGGCGAGCGACTGGGCAAGCGCCCCAAGGCACGGATCCTGCTGGAGTCCTCGACCGAGAGCGAGTGAGAGGCGCGGTGCCTGGAAGAGCTGGGGCACGAGGTGGTGGTGGCCGACCCGAACTACGCCGCCATGTCCGCCACCCGCAGCCGCCGGGTGAAGACGGACAAGCGGGACGCCCGGACGTTGGCGGAGGCGTGCAAGCTGGGGGCGTACCGGCCCGCGCACCGCGCATCGGACGAGAGTCGGCACCAGCGAGCGCAGCTGGCCGTGCGCGAGGCCCTGGTGCGCACGCGCACCCGGTACATGGCCCTGGTGAGCGCGCGGGGGAGGCGCGAGGGCCTGCGAGTGGCGGACGGCGGGGCGGAGGCGTTCGTGGCACGGGTGGCGGCGCTGGCCCTGCCGGGCAGGCTAAGGGCGGAGGTCGCCCCGCTGCTGAGCCTCATGCTGCACCTCAACGCGCAGATTGCCTTCCTGGACGGAGTGCTCGGGTGTCTGGCCCGGCAGGACGCGCAGGTGGCACGCTTGTGCACGATGCCCCAGGTGGGGCCGGTGACCGCGTGTGCCTTCGCGTCCGCGGTGGATGACCCCACGCGCTTCTCGGGGCCGCATCAGGTGGAGGCGTACCTGGGCCTGGTCCCCAGAGAGAGGAGTCGCGGGGAGAAGCAGCGCAAAGGCCCCATCACCAAGGCAGGCAACGAGCGGGTGCGCTGGTTGCTGGTCCAGGTGGCCCTCTCGCTGCTGTGGGGGAAGAACCCCCAGACGGCGCACCTGCGAGAATGGGCCGAACGGATTGCCGCCAGGCGCGGCAAGAAGACAGTACCGCTACAACGACGCGCGAGAGCGGCTCGCCGCATACCGCGCCGTCGACCCCGAGGGCGAAAAGGTCAGCGTAGCGCGCGTCCTCGTGGTCAACATTCGCGCCAGCGACGAGGAATGAAGGCGCGGCACCTGGTCCGCTTGACGCGCCTCCATCGTCCTCGCTACGGGGCGATCTTCGTCAGGAAGGAGTCGGGGGCGCCCTGCAGCGTGTTGCCCTCGAAGTTCCCGTCCAGGTAGCCGCCGACGTACATGTTGTCGTCCTGGTCCACCACGACGCCCATGCTGCGCACGTCCTTCTCCACGCCGTTGAGCACCGCGGTGGGCTGCTGCTTGATCCACTGGAGCGCGCCGGAGTAGTTCACCTTCGCCACGTAGTTGTGGACCATGCCGCCCGTGGTGTCGGTCGTCAGCGTCACGTCCGCCACCGCGCCGCCCGTCACGTAGATGCCGTCGTCATGGGCGAAGATGCCCATGCCCCACGAGCCCGAGCCCGAGTCCAGCTCCCACACCCACTGCTTGACGCCCGCCGGGTTGAACCGAGCGACGAAGACGTCGATGGCCGGGGTGACGTTGGGCACGCCGTCCATGCCACCGCCGCTGTAGCCCGTCAGGTACACGTTGCCGTTCACATCCAGCGTGGAGCCGTAGAGCCACACGGCCGTGGCGGGCGCACCCGCCAGCCGCGTCCACTGCTTCACGCCATTCGCGTCGTACTTGGTGATGAACGCATCCTGCGGGCCCGTCAGCGTCTGGCCGTCCAGGTTGCCGTCCGTCCAGCCGGAGACGTAGACGTTACCAGAGGTGTCGGCGGAGGCCCGCCGCGCGTGGGTCGTCTTCCCCGCCACGCCCAGCAGGCGGGTCCACTGCTTCACGCCCGTCGCGTTGTACTTGGTGACGAACGCATCGTAGTTGCCGGTGCGCACGTTGCCGTCCAGGTTGCCGTTGGTGGAGCCCACCAGGAAGGCGTTGTCCGACGAGTCGATCGAAACGCCGTAGCCCTCCGTCTGCGCTCCCGCCAGGCCAATCTGCCGCGTCCAGCCGAACACGCCGGTGTAGCGGTACCGGGTGATGAACGCATCACGCCCCCCGCTGCTGGTGGCGCCAGGCAGCGCGCCGTCCGTGAAGCCCGCGACGTAGATCTCCTCGAACGTCCGGTTGCGCGCAACGCCGTAGCCCAGGGTGACGGTGCCCGGCACGCCGAGCTGCTTGTGGAAGTTGATGTTGCCGTTCCAGTCGCGCGCCGTGAGGAAGCCGTCCATCAAGCCCGCCATGGGCTGGCCCTCCACGCCCACCGTCGTCATGCCCGTGGAGTAGGTGCGGCCGGCCGGGTCACCCGCAAGGTCATGGATGCGCGTGAAGCCACCCGGCGCGCCGGACGTCTTCGTCCACAGGTCCACCACCGTGGGGAACGCGTCACACTGGTACAGCTCCAGCCGGCCAATGGACAGGACGACGATGCCCGCGCGGGAGTCGTTGTCGTCCGACACATTCAGCCGGTACTTCTTGTACGTCCCGGGATGGGCCACGTCGAACTCGCGCCGCTCATTGGTCCAGCCCGTCACGTTCGTGCGCGTGTCCACCACCACCCAGGTGCTGCCGTTGGAGCCCTCCAGAGTCCAGTTCTTCGGGGCACGCGTGGTGATGGAGCCGTTGGAGTAGGAGACGGCGTAGCGGCGCACCGTCTTCATCACGCCATTGCCGAACTCGTAGCCCAGCCACGCGGGCGTCTGGTTGGCCGTGGAGAGCCAGAAGGTGGTGGCGTTGTCGAACGCCTTCCAGGGCTCGTAGGCGGCCGGATTCGAGCCGTACACGCCCGAGCTCGTGACGAAACCGGACGGCGCACTGTTGCTCGTCATCACCGGCACCAGGCTGACGCAGTTGGTGGCCTGCTGCTCCTGGCTCCCCTGCTCGTCATTCTGGCCGTCTGCGCCCGGCTCCACACCCTGGCAGCCCACGAGCGCCAGCGCGCTCGCCAGGAACATTCCTCGTACCGCGTTCAAGAATCTCATGGTGTCTCCTCCTCGCGCCGCGAGCGCAGGAGTGCGCGCGGCCTTCCGGCGGCCCCGTGACTCCAGGCCCCCGGTGGACACGGAGATACAGAGCCCGGGGCGACCTCCGGCGCGGGATGTGACGAAACCGCCCTGGCGAGGGACGAAACCGCCCTACCATCTGACGGTGCTGGTTGCCGGGCTCGGCTACTTCGTCGACCTCTTCGACATCACGCTGTTCGGCGTGGTGCGTGCCGCGTCGCTCCGGGACATCGGCATCACCAGTCCGGAGGAAGTGCTGTCCAAGGGCATCCTCATCTACAACTGCCAGATGGTGGGGATGATGGTGGGCGGCCTGCCCCACGAAAACACAGCGGGTGGCTTCCCGGCCGAGTAGCTTTGGCCGGTCTTTCGGAAGGGGAGTCCTCGTGCAAGCCTTCTTCATTCGCCGCTACGGTGGTCCTGCCGTCCTCGAGGCAGGGGAACTGCCGCCCCCTCCGCTGGGACCGAACGACGTGCGCATCGCTGTGCACGCGGCGAGCGTCAACCCGGTGGACTGGAAGGTCCGCGAAGGCAAGCTGAAGGTACTGCTGCCGTACCGCTTCCCCCTCGTGCTCGGCCACGACTGCTCGGGCGTGGTGCGCGAGGTAGGCGCCGGGGTCGAGACGTTCAGGCCGGGAGACGCCGTCTACGCGCGGCTCGACAAGGGGCGCCTCGGCGCTTTCGCGGACGAGGCGGTGATGGCCGCGTCAAACGTGGCGCCCAAACCCGCGCGGCTCTCGCACGCCGAGGCGGCCTCGCTGCCCCTGGTGGCGCTCACCGCCTGGCAGGCGCTGGTGGATGTGGCCAAGGTCCAGCGCGGGCAGACCGTCCTCGTTCACGCCGGAGCCGGCGGGGTGGGCAGCGCCGCCGTTCAGCTCGCCCGGCACCTGGGGGCGAAGGTGGTCGCCACCGCGAGCGCCAGCAACCTGGAGCGCGTCCGCAGCTTCGGCGCGGACACGGTGGTGGACTACCACGCCCAGCGCTTCGACGACGTGGTGCGCGACGTCGACGCCGTCATCGACGGCGTGGGTCAGGAGAACGTCCTGCGCAGCTTCCGCTGCGTCCGGCCGGGCGGCATCGTCATCTCCATCGCCGATGCGCCGGACCTGGCCTTCGCCCGCGAGTACGGCGTCACGCCCGCCCTGTGGCCGGTGTTCTGGTTGATGGGCGCCAAGGTGAACCACGCCGCGCGGCGCCATCACGCGAAGTACCGGTACTGGTTCATGCACCCCGACGGCGCGCAGCTCCGACAGCTCGGCACGCTGGTCGACCAGGGCGTGCTCCGGCCGCACGTGGATCGGGTCTTCCCCTTCAGTCAGACGAAGGAGGCGGTGGCGTACGCCGAAGGAGGCAAGGCTCGCGGCAAGGTCGTCGTGAGCCTTCGCGACTGAGCGTACCGCCACCACTCCAATCACTGTTCAGAGTGCGGGAGCCTCCCACGCTTCGTCGGGATCCCAGAGGGAGGTCGCCTCTTCAATCATCGCGTAGGCCTCATCGGCGAGGATGCCGTGGGCGGCGCTCGTCGGATGGACTTCATCCCAGAACAGATACGTGTCCGGGTTGACCGCCTTCCCCTTGGACGTCCCCGTCACGTTTGTCAATCTGCAGCCACTCCCCTTGGGGCGGGCCTCGTGCAGAGGCCAGCGGCCAGGGGACGGTGGGCAACCCTCCGGGGCCCGCCGCAGCCAGGACCGGTGAAGGCGTCGAAGTCGAAACTGCGCTTCAGCAGCGTCGCCTGGTCCCACCGCGCAGCGCGCTGCTTCCTCCGCACCTCCAGCAGGGGCCTCAGCGGTATGCCCGGAGGGACCAGCTCCGCGTGGCCCTGGTCGGCTACACCAACGCCGGCAAGTCCTCGCTGATGCGCGCCCTCACCGGCAGCGAGGTGCTCGTCGCCGACCAGCCCTTCGACACCCTGGACACCACCGTGCGCGCCCTGCACCCGGAGACGCGGCCGCGCATCCTCGTGTCGGACACGGTGGGCTTCATCTAGAAGCTGCCTCATGACCTGGTCGCCTCCTTCCGCTCCACGTTGGATGAGGCGCTGGAGGCGTCGCTGCTGCTCTACGTGGTGGAGGCGTCCGACCCCACCTGGGAAGCCCAGCTCGAAGTCACGCGGGAGGTGCTCCGGGAGATTGGCGCGGATGCCGTCCCAAGCCGGCTGCTCCTGAACAAGGTGGACCGGCTGGATGCGGCGGCGCAGGAGGCGCTGCGGGCCGCGCCCCCGGAGGCCGTGCTGCTCTCCGCCCACCGGCCCGAGGACGTGGCGGCGCTGCGGCAGACGCTCATCCGCTTCTTCGAGGCCTCCATGGTCGAAGCCGTGCGGGGCTTCCTGCCGCCATCGCCCGGCTCACGCAGGCCTTCCAGGCGTGAGCCCCTCCGCGCACGTCGTCACCGGGGTATGAAAATCCCGGTGAGGGAAATGCCGGGGGATGACCGTTGGGATGGGCAGACGCGAGCCGCGGACCGTCAATGCAGACGGCCGGCCGCCTCCTCCCGAGCAACGTATGTCCTCTCATCCCAAGGTCCCCCATCACTCCCGGCGAGGCATGAAGTCGGGCTTCCTTCCCCTCTGCCTGCTGCTGCCCCTGGCTTTTGGCTGTGAGCCGGCGGAATTGAATTCCGAGACGCAGACCGCCGCCCTGGCCGCGCCTGATTCCGAGACCGGTCCCACCGCGATGGCCGTGGTCACCGATGCCGGGTCCACCGAAGAAGAGGTGGAGCTGCCTCCATATCCCCTCTCCGCCATGGAGGGCCCTGACGCGGCGGCCATCATGGCCCCGGTCCTGACGACGCTGCGGACGGCCGACGAGGTCATCGTCGAGTTCATCGCCGTCGATGAAGATTCGATTGGCGTGGCGATTGAGGGGCCGTCCACCGCCTCCGCCGCCATCGACGCGGTGACGGCGCAGATGGCCCAGGTCCAGAGCCCGGCCGAGTTCTTCCTCGCGGTGTCGCCAAGAGGCACGACATTGCCGCTGGCGCTGCGGGAGCACAGCGCCCGGGTCGCTGCGGCGGGCCACTGGAACCCGGGAGTCTCCTCGCCCCCCGCCGTTGCCGGCCCGGCGTTGCCGCTCGCCGAGCCTCCTGCCTCTCTGTCAGGCACCTGCAATGGCGTCCACGCACTGGGCAATGGGAACCTTCATTACAACGAGGGCGATTGCGCGGAATACCAGCGGGATTTCGAAGAGACGACCGAGCGGATGGTCAAGGACAACGTCGGGTACGCGGGCTCGGTCGCGGGCCTCAGCGGCACCGCCGTCTGGGACGTGCAGAAGCGAAACTGCAACCTGGCGACCTGCGACTGGAAGGTCATCCACAAGAAGACCGTCCAGGCGGGGAAAATCTTCTATTTCCACTACTTCAATCCCGACAACGACTTCAACGCGTTCAGCCGCGTCACGTCAGCCAGCAACAACGGGCTCCACCGGCACGACCTGGCGCGGTGCCACGACTACCGGGGGCGCAACAACGCGCTGGCTTCCACGCTGGCCGGAGGCTGCAAGGTCCGCTTCAACTCGACGCCGCTTTTCTGTTCGAAGCTGGGATACATGGGCCTCGACCCGAGCATCATCCATACCTCCAACGACTGGATGGGTGACGGAACCCCGATGTCCTGCCTGTGAGCGGGCGGCTCAGCGCGCTCCCGCGGGCATGCGGGAGCGCGGCGGGCGTCCCACCGCCTCAGCGCCGGAAGCGTGCGGCGGCCTCGCGCTCGAAGGTCTCGACGTCGTGGTAGTAGCGCTCGACGTCGGCCTGCATGGCCGGTTGGGTGTAGACCTCCGCGCGCGGGTGCTCGATGACGTCGATGATGACCTTCGTGGCGTCCTCGACGCGCTGGGCGCCCGGCAGCACGCGCGAGTCCGGGCCTCCGCCCAGCGGGTTGGGGCCGAACTCCGTGGCGACGACACCGGGCATCACCACCGTCACCACGATTCCCGGGTGGGACTGCCGCAATTCCATCCGCAGGCAGGCGTTGAGCCCGTGTTTCGCCGCGCTGTACGCCGAGCGGAAGGGCACGAGCGGCAGCCGCGCCAGCCCGCTGGAGATGTTGATGATCTGCCCGGCGTTCCGGGACTGGAAGTGCGGGAGCGCCACATGGAGTTCATGTCCTCGGCGGTGAGCTCCATCACCGAGCGGGTGATGCCGCGCCCCGCGCTGTTCACCCAGACGTCGATGCGGCCGAAGCGCGCCAGCGCCGCGTCCCGCAGGCGCTCCATGTCCTCGCGCAGGGTGACGTATAGGCTGCACCAGCGCCTCGAGGTGCTCGTCGCGGAGAATGCCCGGCTCAAGGGCGAGGACGCCCAAGCGCAGTTGCTCCTGGAGTTGACGCAGCTCAAGGATTAGGCTGGCTTCTGCTCCACTCACCTGACGAGGCTCCTCATGAAGCATTCTCTTGCTGTGACGGCGGTGTTGCTCAGCCTCTCTCTCCTGGGCTGTGGCGGTCCGGTTTCCGAGCCCACGATGGCGCCCGAGGCGGCGTCCGAGAGCGGCGAGTCCTCGACGGTCTCCCAGTTTGGTACGTGTACGGCATTGTGCTCGGGAGGCCAGTCCGTTTCCTGCTCGGGCAGCACCTGCTCCCAAACGGATTACCAGGGCGTGACGTGCGATGGTGCGTTCACCGCTTGTCCGCCTGCCCCGGCGTGCACGGGCTACCCCTCGTGCAGCACGCTCGTGGGCAAGCGTTGCTTCATCGAAGGTGAACCGCAGCCCTGCTGCGACGGCGCATCCACCTCCGAACTCTACTGCGTGTATTCCAACGGCAGGCTCATCTTCGTGTACTGACGAGTCTCCTGGTACTCGGCCCTCCCGTCCTCGCCATGGCGCTCGTCGCGCGTGGCGAGGATGTGGCGGAAGGGCAATCATGTGCACCCGCTCCGCCATTCTGAGCCAGTGATTGCGCGAGGCTCGGTTCAATGAATGAGGTTGAGAGCGGCCTGGGTGGACTGCGAGTCCACGGCCTGAAGGCCCGCCCGTTTCATGACACCCCGGGCGACGATGCGACTGCCCAGGACACATGCGACCGTCCCGAGTCCCGGCCAGGTTGAGTCGCCGGCCAGCCAGAAGCCGGGCACGCCGATGTCGTGCGGAACCGCCCGTTGATTGCTGTTCGCGAGCTGCTGGCCCAGGGTTGGGTACACGCGTCGAGCCAGGGAGATGAGTCGCATCTCCACCTCGCGTTTGCGTGCCTCATATGCCTCAGGGAAGAGGCCCTGCCAGAGGGCGAGCTCGCCGTGGGTGGAAATCATCACGGCCCGAGAGCCCGGTGGGGCACTCTCCGAGTCCCCCTGTCCGGAGACGGAGATGAACATGTTGTTTCCGTCGCCCAACGGCGCTCCCTCAAGCAGGTGCGGAGGAGGCGAGCGCGGGGCTTGAGGCAGCGGCCAGGAAGGAGCGGATGAAGGAGGGGACACCGCGAGTGGACTGGGCCGGGTTGCTCAGGAGGACGTTCGACTTGGCGGTTTAGCCACAAACGACAAAAGGCTGGTGCGGTTCACCCTGCACCGTCGGGTACCCAAGCGCAGCTGGCCCTCGGCTCCACCTCCTGAGGCGAAGCAGGAGGACGACAGCGCTGGCCGTCCACGTTCGGCTGCGCCACGCGAGAAGGGTGCACAAGAGAGAATGGAGCGTCGAGTGGAAGCCGTCCCCGACGGCCGACGGCAGCGAGCGGATGGGGCGCGCCGTGCAGCTGCTCCTGGATGCGGCCCGCGGCGCGGCCGGAAGGCCCCGAGGGCCTCCAGCCGAGGCAAGCGAAGTCACAAGTCCCGGCGTCGTAGAGACGTATAGGCGGAATTGGCGGCCCCTTTCACCTCGGCGTCCGGTAGCCGCTCTGTGCGCCCCCTCGGACGCTGGCGGGCCGTGGCCCTCGAGGGGGTGCGCGGGCCAGGACAGTGCAAGAATGTCTATGGCCCCGCCATCACCAACACCCTCTCCTACTACTACGCCGAGGGCGGAGGTCTGACCTGGGCCGGCCCCTTCTTCACGTGCACCCCGTGGAGCGCCTTCAACTGGTGTGACAACACCTGCAATACCAACTCCCGCAACCTGGGCTGGCGGGAGCTCAACACCGGCGGCGCATCGAACGACACTCTGACCTTCAATCCCTGACATCTTGTCGAGCCGCCGGTGGGCAGCACCTCGCCCACCGGCGGCCCGTTCCGGCTCATTGCGTCCGGAGCAGGTAGAAGTCGTAGTACACGTTGAAGTTCGCGCTCCCGTTGGCGACGTCGATGAAGTGGATGCCGTCGCTGCCGTGGACGACGTTGAAGACGTGGCCCACCTTCTCGCCATCCACCAGGGGCGTGGGCGAGGAGACCCGGGCCGCGATGACACCCCGGCTGCCAGGCCCCCACTGCCTCATGAGCTGCTCCACCTGGGCCTTGCTCCCGACGGGCCGCCATCGGGAGAGGTAGCGCACCGCGATGTGCGAGGTCTTCATGGCGCCCTGGCTGATGACGCCCACCGGCTTGCCCGCGACCGCCTTGTCGAACGCAATCGCCACCGGGCCACAGTTCCGGCAGTTCGACTGCATGTGGACCTTGTCGGCCAGCCGGTCGAGCTGAGCTCGATTGGGGACGGGCTTCGGGGACCGGAAGGATGTCGAGACAGAGCCCACGCCCTTGACGATGCTCGTCAGCATCCCCCCGAGGCCCATGCCCGCGATGGTGCCGGTGGTGGCGTACGCGGGGTCATCCGTGCCCGAGGTGATGCCCCAGGAGCCGCGGAAGTTCTCGCCGCAGCCGGGGCACCAGAACCAGACGGAGTCACCGAAGTTCTGAAAGAAGGTCGACCACTGGTCGTACGGCAGGTTGTACGCATCGACGAGGGCCGCGTTGCCCTCGGCGGAGCTGACGATGGTGCTGACCGCACCTTCGAGCGAAGTGCCCGAGGCGGCGAGGGTGTCGTAGTCGAAGTTGCTCCCCATGACGATGCCGGTCAGCGCCAGCACGGACAGCTTCAGGATGCCACCCTCGACCGTCTGCGGCTCCCCGGGCGCGGCGAAGATGTTGGGCGTCTGGGGTGGGACGGCCTTCTGGAGGGGCTCTCCCTCGGGCTGGTAGGTCTTCGTGATGTAGAGCTCGTAGGGGTTGGTGTCACTCGGCCCTCCGCCACCATTGTGGGGGTCTCCGCCACCACCGCCTCCGCTGCACTCCGGACCGCAGCCCACGTCCAGGCCGGAAGGGTCCGACAGGTTCATCGGGTCGTTCATCGCGAACGCGTAGGGGTTGGTGGTGGCCGACGTGCGGGGCACGAAGAAGGGGTCCCGACTCAGGAACCGGCCCAGGACGGGGTCGTACATGCGCTCGCCCAGCTTCACGAGCTCGAACGCGGCGAGCGCATTCCCGTCGTTCCACTGCGTGGTGGAGTAGAGGACGGTGTCCGGCGTCGCGACTCCGGAGGACGTTGCATCGCCGAAAGGCTGGTAGCTCACCGTCTGGACGAAGTCCCCGTTCCGGTTGGTGAAGTACCGCGCGCCCCGCGTCTCGCCGAAGCCGAAGACCCAGTCGTCTCCACGCCCCCGCCGGCTGGCGATGATGCCGTCCGGGCCCGGGATGTTCCGGGTGATGACCGACACGGACTGGCCGTTCACCACCTGCTCGCGCCGCTCGAAGAGCCCACCCACGCGCCACTCGCGCCGGGCATCGATGGCGCCCGCCCCCTGCAGGTGGAGCTCCGACAGCGTCCCCAGCGCATCACCGAGGAAGGACGCACTGCCATTCAGCTCGGAGATGGAGCGAATCGCCCCGGACGGGAAGTAGCCCAACTGGCGCACGCCCGTGCGCGTCGGCTGCTGCACGATGTTCCCCATTCCGTCATGCACGACGTTGCAGCCCGACAGGACGGCGTTGTCGCCATACCCCACGGCGCACACGCGGTCGCGGTCCCCCGCGCGGTAGCTGCGCAGCGAGTCCTGGGAGCCCACCAGGTCGTTCTGCCCCAGGAGGTTGCCGAGCGGGTCATAGGTGAACTGCCAGCTCATCTGCGGCTTGGTGAGCAGCGGGTGCGTGCGCTTGGACGAGGTCAGCCGGCCGAGCGCGTCGTAGCCGGACGTGGTCGTCAGGGCCGTGCCGCCGCTGCTCTCGCTGCGCGACAGCTCCCGGCCCACCGGGTCGAACGCGAAGTTGGCCGTGCGCCGACTCCCGGTCGGGGACACCAGGGTCGTCTCGGTCATCAGCCGGCGCCCCAGGTCCGCGTAGACGGTCGCGGAGTCCACGGCACTCCCATGCTTCGCCTTGCGCACGCGGCCAAACGGGTCGATTTCCGTCGCCTGGTAGAGCGTCTCGCCGCCCGTCACCTTCACCGTGCGCATGCGGTTGAAGGAGTCGTAGGTGTACTGGACCTCCTCGTATTCATAGTCCGTGTCGGGCAGGTAGAACCCGAGCGCCGCGAGCGTGCCGTCGGCATGCTGCAGGGACTTCTCCACATACGTATTGCCCGAGCTGTCGATGAAGCTGCGGGCATTGGCCCGGCCCAGGGCGTCGTAGCTGTAGTAGACGTCGCCCGCCGAGGACTTCGTCTGTGACAGCCTCCCCAGCATGTAGGTGGGGGTGACCATGGACGTGGGACTCTGGCCGACGTCGTAGACGAAGTCGTACGCCGTCCCCTGCACCACCAGGCCGTCCTTGAGCTGCTCCTGGTGCTTGACGCGGCCCAGGGCGTCGTAGGAGCTCAGGAGGCGGTAGGTGGCGGACGGAGACACCAGGGTGTCCGTCCAGCGCAGCTCCAGCAATTCCCCCCAGTCGCTGTAGATGGCGGTCTGCGGGACGCTCTCCGGCTCCTGCCACTGGAGGCGCCGGCCGAATGAGTCATGGGTCCAGGTCCACTGCAGGGAGCCGGTGAGCGCGACCGGGTCCAGGTAGCGCGTCATCGCGATGAGCTGGCCCAGGCGGTTGTGCACGAAGCTGGCGTACTCCCGCCGGGTGGAGCCCTGCATCGTCGAGCGGTTGAGCACCCGGCCCGTGGCGGACAGCGCGGCGGTGTAGGTGACCCCCGCCTGCGGGGAGCCCGTCAGCAGGGCGTCCGCGCCGGTGACGCTCAAGACCTCCTGGTTGCCCACGAACGCGCGCGAGTAGCACGTGGGGTAGCGCTCGGTGGCCGCGTCCGGCACCTGGGTGTTTGCCTGGGGGCCGCGGCCGCGGACCGTGCACTTGAGGCTGCCGTCCGCGTTGAAGAAGTACGACGTGCCATAGGCCGTCGCCCCGCTCTGGGTGGACGGGTATGGGTCCGCCATGAAGGACACCCGGCCGAAGCCGTCATACGTGGTCGCGCCCGTAATCATGAGCGCGTTGGCGTAGTCGGCGCCCAGCTCGAACTCGGTGCGGCGCGCGCGGCCCAGCTCGTCCAGGAACACCGTGCCGGTGCGTCCCGGCGCGCTGGCCTCGGTCCCCGGCGTGACGGGGTCCTTGAAGCCCTTGCCGACGATGCGTCGGCCGAGCGGGTCCGTGCCGGAGTCGCCCAGGTAGCGCGTCGACGTCAGCACCCCGGCGCTGCCCCCGGGCGGCGTCAGGGTGGTGCGCACGGGCCGGCCATAGCCGTCATAGTCCGTGCCCAGCCGGGTCTGGTTGGGGTCCAGCGTGCTCAGTGGGGCCAGGCTGACCGCGTCGAGCGTGGTGCGGGTGACGAGGGACGGAATCCCCGTGGCGGTCACCCACTGCTCCACCGGGATGAGGGCGAAGGGGTCATACGACAGGCTCGTCACCCGCAGGGCGCCGTCTTCGCGCTCGGTGGAAACCGAGGCGAGGTTGCCGGTGAGCGCGTCGTAGCTGGCGGTGTAGGCGAGCACCGACTCCAGGAACGTCCCCGCCGCGTCGTAGCGGTCCCGGGTGTGCGAGGTGACACGGCCCGCGGAGACGCTCCCCGCCGGCAGCCCGTCATACAGGTACGACTCGGCGGCGTAGGTGATGTAGGGCGTCTTGTCGCAATACCAGGACCGCCGGTACCGGGCCGCGTGGAGCATCCGCTCGTTGGAGCCCACCGGCGTGGCGTACTGCGTCTCCACGCAGAGGTCGTCATCGGAGCGGAAGAGGTCGTTCTTGTAGAAGACGTTGAGCACCCGCCCGTAGTCGTCGATGTCTCGCACCTCCATGCCGGTGGCCACGTGGGTGGTGGAGGGGGGCGCGGCCGTGCCTCGCCAGGAGGTGCGGGCCTTCATGTACATGAAGCCATGCGCCGCGCAGATGCCGTACGCATGGGTGCTGGTCGTGTTCTCGTCCAACGAGGCGAGGTAGTTGTACGGGTACACCATCTCCAGGCAGTCCATCCCGTTGGTGCCGGGGATGGCGGGCTCCTCGAAGAGCTTCGCCGCGTAGTCGAGGTGCGTGCCCCGCAGGCGGCGGGAGTCGCCGCTGGCGTTGACCCCGAGCAGGGCCCACGGGTCGGTGAGCACGTCCTTGAGGACGGTGACGTCGCGCACCTTGCCGGCCAGCAGGTAGCGGCTGAAGCGCTCGAGCTTCGTCGAGTAGGTGTAGGCGGGAATGGGGTGCCTGTCGGTGATGACCGCGAACCCCTCGTACTGGCCCACGACGCCCGGGGTGCGCAGGGCGACCGTCCGCTGGTAGCCGGGCATGACGAAGCGCTGGAGCGCGCTGTCGTAGTGGAGCTCCGCGCCGCCATAGGCGTAGCGCATGGAGTGCAGGGTGCCTCCGAGCCCCTGCGTGCCGGTGGTGTTCACCGAGGTGACGACGATTTCAGGGAAGGGCACCTGGTGCTTCAGGGTGAGGTCTTCCTTGGCGGAGCGGTAGCCCACGAGCGTCCTGGAGCCATAGCCGTTGTCCACCTGGACGATGCGGCCGGCCTCCGGCTTGCCGGGAAGACTGCCGCCGGCGAGCTGGTACACGTCCAGGTTCCCACCGTTGACGCGGACGACCTCCGGCCGGCCGTCGCCGTCGAGGTCGTAGAGCCCACCCCGGGTGCTGGACACCAGCCCCTCACAGGTCTCCTCCTGGAAGGAGTAGGAGAAGCCGGAGCCTTCCACGAGGACGGGAGGCGCGAACCCCGTGCCCGTCCCGACGTGGACCTCCCACGTGCCCTGCCGCGAGTCGAACTTGACGTAGTCGGGGATGCCGTCGCCCGTGAGGTCTCTCATGCCCGCGTGATGGGACGTGCTGAACGGCGTGGTGGCGGGCGGACGGGGCGTGGGCGCGACACAGGTCTCGTGCTGGTCACTCTTCTGAACGGAGAGCCCGCCCGGCAGCGTCAGCGTCAGCTGGCTGAAGCCGCGGCCTGTTCCCAGAGAGACGGTACTGCCGTGGACCCGGTCCAGCAGGTTGTCCCCGTTGACGTCGGCCAGGCCGCAGGCCACCGACTGATAGTTCCAGACCGAGACGGTGGTGAGCCACTTGCCGACGCCACACTCCGTGTTGCTCTTGAGGGTGATGGGGTTCGAGAAGAGGTGGACGCCCGCGGAGATCAGCATGCCCTGGACGTTGAGCACCGCCTCGAGCTTGTTGTCGGTTCCCTGCTCGGGCCGCACCCTGAAGGCTTCACCTTTCATGAGGAGGCCGCCCACCTGCTGGGGGTTTTCCGTGGGTGGACCGTCCGGGAAGGTTCCGACCTTCGACGAGTTGAAGACGAAGTCAGGGAAGCCGTCGCCATTGACGTCCGTCACCTCCCATTCGGTATAGGTCTGCTCGTCGCTTTCAATCAGCTCGTTGGGGGTGCCCCAGCAGGGACTGCCGGCCTGATTCCAGGCGTCTGAATAGATGCTCCACGCGCCATCCCGGTAGAGCCAGCACCGGATGATGAAGTGGTTGCGACCGGTGTATCGCTTCACCAGGGGCAGGTAGTTCCCGGAGAGGGAGTGCCCCCGCTCCAGCAGACGGTTGTAGAGCGGGCCGATGGAGTACTCGCGCCGCTCCCACTTGACGCCCGACAGGCCGGTGCCGGGCGTGTTCAGGTAGACGACCCACTTGCCGGCGGCCTCCGCGGCGTCGATGAAGTCGACGCGGCCGTCGCCATTCACGTCCATGGCCTGCCGCCAGACCCGGTCGACGTTGGTCACGCTGCCGCTGGGCGCGAAGCGGGCGAGAAGCGCGCTTCGGACCTCGTAGGGCCCCTTCGTGAAGGTGGTGTCCGAGAGCTGGACGTTGTACCCGCCCGGCCCGAGGAGGGTGGTGCCCCCGGTGCCCGGGCGGTTGACCCCCACCCAGAGCTTGTCGTCCTTCGAGTAGACGAGGTCGGCCCGTCCGTCGCCCGTGACGTCGGTCAGGCTCTGCCAGGTGACCATCGGCAGCTCGGAGACCGGCAGGGGGACGTTCCAGTTCCAGCCCGTGCCGGAAATCTGGTTGGCGTTCGTGCCGGCCGGCTGCGGAATGGACTGGGTCTTCTGGTACTTGAAGACGCCGTTGGTGGTGGCGCTGCCGTAGCTGAACGAGGCGACCGGGAGCGGCACGTTCTGCTCCGGGGTGCCCTGGCGGCCGAGCATCCGCACCGTGCTCAGGCGCGGCTGCTGCGTGTCCGCGTCCGGCAGGTAGGTGAAGTCATAGCGCCGCAGCCGGGTGTAGGCGCTCGTGCAGTCCGCCCGGCTGTTGACGTCAATCACGTTCAGCATCCGCTTGCGCACGAGCAGGAAGTCGCCCACGACGGCGAGGGAGAGCGGCGTGGGGCGCGGGGTGTTGTCGTAGGAGAGGAAGACCTCGTGCTTGTAGCAGCCCGTCTGCGGGTGCTTGTTGTAGAGGACGCGGAGCAGGTCGATGGCGACGGCCTGGCCGGCGTACTCCACCGGATAGCCGATGGCGTACTCGAGCTTCACGGACGCGCCGCCCGGGCCGCTGATGGAGTCGAGCAGCCACAGTCCCGTCGGGTTCCGCTCGACGAAGGTCCAGGTGCGGCCCTGGCCGTCGTACATCACCCAGCCGCCGTTCTGCTCGCGCAGGAGCAGCTCCGGGGAGTCGTACCGCACCACCCACTCCTGCACGCCGTTGACCATGGGCCCTCTGGGCACCAGGTCCATCAGCTGCCCCTGGATTGACAGGGTGACCTGCGTCCGGGGCTGAGGGGTGGTGCTATTGCCGAAGGCCGGCCGGCGATGCGCGAAGCTCGTATCCCTCCGGATGTACGAGAGCGGAATGTCCCAGCCCAGGCCCACGGCGCCCATGCCCTGCGCGGCCGAGCCGATGGACAGCGGGATGGGAAGGCCGCCGCGAGACTCCGGCAGGTCCAGCGGCACGGAGGCCGAGAACTGGCCCGAGGAGCCCACCGAGCCCAGCGCGGAGCCGGTGTCGGAAGCGCGCCCCGCATAGTGCCCACCCGTGGGCGCCAGCTGTGCCTCCCCCAGTCGAGGACACAGCACTACGAACAACCCCATGGCAAGCCCCAGCCACGAGCGTGGATTCATCCAATGCATGTACAACCCCCTCTGGAGAGGGATTGTTACAGAAAAATCCGTTCTCTGTGAAGTCCTGGTGAGCAAGGACGCTCCAACCACCACGTAAAACGACTTCTTTGGGCTCGGGGGACACTCGCTGCTGGCCACCCAGGCCATCTCGCGCATCAGGAAGACCTTCGGGGTGGAGTTGCCCCTGCGAGGATTGTTCGAAGCGCCGACCGTGGAGGGCGTATAGCAAGGCGGAGCCGAAGAATTGGATGAACGACACGGCCCAGACCTGCCCGCCACGTAGGCTCTGCCGCCGTGCCCTCCGCCGCTGCAGGGCGAACACCACACGCAGGAAGACGGTGAGGACGTCCGAGAGTAGCCCCACGTCCTTGAGCAGCACCCACCGCACCCGATGCGGAAAGGACAGCGTCCACGGCCGGTAGGGCACATGCGGCAGCACCCGCTCCACCAGGTGCACTGCCGTCACATGCGCCCGCTTCGCGTTGCAGGAGGGACACACCCCTTGTCCCTTGCACGAGAAGGCGACGAGCAGTTCGTCCTTGCAACTCTCGCAGCGCACCCGCGCGAAGCCGTGCGCCAGCACTCCGCACTCCAGGTACCGGGCGAAGTCCCGCTCTACGTACCGGGGCAGGCCGCGCCCCACCTCGCTCGCATCCTCCAGCAGCGTGGCCAGGTTGTCCTTCCGTCAGCTCCCGCTGCCCAGGGACCACAACGCCCGGAGGGTGAAGATTGCGACCACGATGAGGCAGTCTCGGAGGCGTTTTTTCACGGCCGCCATCCAAGCCAATGCAACCAAGAGCGACCCCTTTTCACCGCCAGGCCGACACAATCAGGTATGTCATTGTCGCCCCGTGGAAACCCCTTAGCCTGCCATTGCAGCGAACTGGAAACACGCCTTGGCCGCAATCCTTCACGGACGCTATAAATTCCTGCATTGCTCGACTGCATTTGCAATTCAAAACTCGACAATGCTAGTAAGGCATTGGCTTCGGCCAACACGCACCACACCACAGGAGAAGTCCATGACGAGGAACGTGAAGCGTTTCCTGGCTGTCTCGCTGCTGTCCCTCACGCCGTCGATCGCGCTCGCCGAGCAGAACGAGTTCGGTGACCTCGATTTTCTCTCTCCGCGTAACGAGTATGTCAGCGACCGTACGGAGACGTTCGAGGTTCCCGTGCTGCGGGATGCTCCGTCGCAGTCCGTGGGCCCTGCCCTCCAGGACTTCTACGTCAACAACTTGAGCAGCGTGGCGTTCTTCCCGGGTTACGCCCTGACGGGCACGATTCACCTGCTCCCGCCCAACCCTCTGAACCCCACCACCACGGGCCGGTTCCTGCTCACCGCCCCCAACCCCACCGCCGCGCCGGTGACCCAGATCTACTACTACACGGACACCCCGGCGAATCCGGCCGCCGGGAAGACGTGCCGCTGGCAGCTGACGGTCAGTGTCGTCAACGGTCTCTGCACGGGGCAGGTCAGCATGACTCCCTTCAACACCGCCGTCTGCGGCTTCCTCGGGTCCCAGTCCTTCGTCAACCCGACTACGTGCCAGGCGCAGATCGTCACCTCCATGCAGTGAGCTGAGCCGCGCGCCGTCAGCGGTCATTCGTCAGTCCGCTGACGGTGCCGTATCCGCGGTAACTGGAAGCCTCACGCCGCGGACTGCCGCACGTCGTCCTCGGGCCGGGGCTCCGTCGGCGCGGGCGATGCGTCCGGCCCGCCTGCGCAGCCGCACCAGCGTCGGCGCCCCGTCTCGCGCCGCCTGCTCGCGCTCGAAGCGCTCCACCTCCGCTCGCACCAGCACGCCCGCCTCGCGAGCGGCTTCCTCGCGCGCCGCCGCGTTGCGGGCCACGAACCGCTGCAAATCATCCACATCGTGCGTCGACACCCGGCCGAGCTCGGAGACCTCCGGAGCGATGTCGCGCGGCACGGCCATGTCCACCATCAGCAGCGGGCGGAAGTGGCGCGCCGGGCCCGCCGCGCCCACGCTCTCTCGCGTGAACAGGGGCCGGGGCGACGTCGTCGAGCACACCACCACGTCGGCTTCCTCCAGGAGCGCCTCCAGCGCCTCGAAGGGCCGGGCCTCGCCACCCGCCTCGGCAGCCACCTGCTCGGCGCGCGCCCGGGTGCGGTTGGTGACGAGCAGCCGTCCCACCCGCGCCTGTCCCAGGTGCAGCGCCGCCAGGCGCCCCATCTCCCCCGCGCCCACCACCAGCACCGTCCTGCCCGCGAGCCCTCCCACCTCGCGGGACACCAGCGACACGGAGGCGGCGGCCATGGACGTGGCCGCCCGAACGATAGCCGTCCGCGTGCGCACGCGCTTCGCGCACGAGAAGGCCGCCGCGCACGCACGCGCCAGCCTGCCGCGTGAGGCGCCCGCACGCCGTGCTCCTTCGAAGGCCGCCTTGAGCTGGCCCAGAATCTGCGACTCCCCCACGTACACCTCCACCCGGTTGCACGTGGCCACGAGCATCGCCTCGTCGGGCGCCCGCCCCCACCGGCCGAGCAGCTCCGCCCGCCGGGCCCCGGTCATCGCCAGCCGCTCGCGGACCGCCAGGGGCGCGGTCTGGTGGGACAGCCCCACGCAGACCAGCCCCACGGCGGGTGTGGTCTCTCGCTCGCGCATGCTCACGCTACGCCACGCCGGCGAACTTCAGCAGGTCGGTGATGGTGAACTCGCCATCCTTCTTGCCCAGGAAGGGCTTCCAGTCCGGGTCCGCCCGCAGGTACGACTGCCTGTCCCCTTCGAGGACCCCGAGGAACACCTTCCGCGACGATGCGGCCTCCCACCGGGCCCAGCCGCTTGCCCTGCTCGCACTTCTCCGCCTCGCGCAGCATGTAGAACCACGGCGTCGTCGAGCGGTGGAGCTTCAGGTGGCTCACGTCACCCAGGTCGTCGGACTTCAGGGGCTTGATGCGCATCGCGCGGGCCATGTCCTGACCCGAGGGCAGCCCGAAGACCAGCCCTCGCAGCAGGTTGCGCTGCGCCAGGGACGCCGGGTTCGCGCTGGGCAGCCCCGGAGCGTTGAAGGGCAGCTCGAACAGCGGAGCCGACAGCGTCGTGTCGATGCGCTGGCTGATCTGCAGCACCCTGCCTCCGAGCTCGAAGAAGAGGCTCCAGTCCACGAACCGCCGGGGCGCACGCTTGCCACCGCGAAGGTCATTCGGGTCGGGGAGCGTATTCGGAATGCTGGCATCGAAGATTTTCGGAGCCACGAAGTCCGCGTTCACCGCGTAGCCCGTCCGCACCTGGCTGTGGCCGAAGCGGTAGGCCGCCACCGCGAACTCCGCGGGGATGAACGGCTCGTGCCTCCACCGGTAGCAACGGTCCTCGCGGTGGCAGCGCATCAGGTCCTTCACCCGCCCCTCACCGACGATGTGCGGGAGGAACTCGTGGACCCCCATCCACTGGTAGTGCCACCGGACGATGCGCTGGGCCTCGTCGAAGACCTCGCCCGGAGGCACCTGCCCCTCGGCGACGACGGAGTCGAGGACGGCGTTAATGAGCGCCCGGAGCTGGCTGTTGCGTGGCACGTCCCGGGGCGCATCCGCGTCGATGAGGAGCTTCCCCGGGTTGTTCACGTCATAGAGGTGGGGCGATGCCCGGGGGCCGCTTCACAGAAGGCGGAATGGGCGGCCCCTTTCACCTCGGCGTCCGGTAGCCGCTCTGAGCGCCCCCTCGGACGCTGGCGGGCCGTGGCCCTCGAGGTGGTGCGCGGCCCGCCGCCGCCTGCCTGCGCGCGCACTGCGTGCCTGTCGGGCGGCCTGTGTGGCCCCGCCGGTGCCGCTGAAACCGAGGTGTCGGGGGCCTGTGCCCTTCAGTGCAGCCACTGCCCTTGGGGCGGGCCTCGTGCAGAGGGCAGGGGCAAGGGGAGGGTGGGCCACCCCAGGTGCCTCAACACCGCCTTGACGCCGGGGCCTTTGAGCACCGCCAGGACCCTCCGGCGCCCGCCGCAGCCAGGACAGGTGAAGACGTCGAAGTCGAAACCGCGCTTCAGCAGCGTCGCCTGGTCCCACCGCGCAGCGCGCTGCTTGCTCCGCACCTCCGCAGCGCCAGCAGGGGCCTCAGCGTGGTGATGTCGATGAGGCGGAAGGACGTGGACGCGGACGCAGGACCGGCGAGAACGCACAACTTTACCCCGTAGGCAATTGTACGCGTGGACGGTGGCCTCGCCGGACACCGTCTTCCACCGCATCCTTCCCAACCGCTCCGCGGCGACAGCCCGCACGGTGCTGGGCGACTACGCGGGAGTCGTCCTGGTGGACGGGTACGCGCGTACCAGACGGCGACGAAGTCAGGCGCAGACGGCCCCGCACCCGCCACGCTGGCCCTCTGCTGGGCACACGTGCGCCGCAAATTCTTCGAGGCGCAGCAATTCGCACCTGCCTGTGAGGAGGTACTGAAACTCATCGGCGAGCTGTATGCCATTGAGGCGGACCTGCCCGGCTGGTCCGCCCTGACGGGCGAGGTGCGCCAGGCTGCGCTCGCGCATCGACTCGCCGTGAGCCAGCAGCACTCCTCACCGGCGGTGGAGCGCATCCGTCAGTGGGCGCTGGCCCAGCGCGCCACTCCTGGCAGCGCCTTCCGCAAGGCTCTGGAGTACATGCTGAAGTGGCTGCTCGCTTCTACTCCCTCATCGAGACGACACGGCTGCGCGGCGAGGCCCCTGCTCTCTATCTGAAGCGCGCTGCACTCGCCGCCATCGAGAACCCGGGCACCGTCACGCTCCCGAAGCCACGGGACTGACGTCCGCGCCAGCCGGTCCTCCCGGCCGAGTTCGGAGCCGACCGGGTGGTCCGGTTCCTCCTCGCCCAGTGCCTGGACCCTCGAGGAAAGGCCCCGGGCGGCTGGACAGTCCTGTCGGCCGCGCGAAGCTCGCAGTCCAATGGACAGCGTCTTCGAGGAGGACCACTCGCTCACCATCGACCAGCTCTACGCGGGCATCGAGGAGCACGGCAACCTGCGGCCTCACCTGGTCTTCGCCTGCATCGACATCATCCGGCGGGTCTCCACGCGTGAGCCCAAGCCGAAGACGCTCAAGAAGGTGTCGAAGAACGTCGAGGACTCCATACTCTCCGCCCGCGAGGCCACTCCGTCGGTGGACCTGTCGGACACGTTCGACCGCGAGGCCGTCGTCCGCGTCGACACCGTCGAGGGCGTATCCCTCTTCCAGCCGCTCGTGCCGCATCAGGCACCCTGACTCCGGCAACTCGCCTCCCGTGACGAGAACCCACAGCGGGGAGGTGCGAAATGCCCCAGGCGTAAAGCCATTCCGTCCATCGCACCACCTCCACTACAGTCGCCCGCCCCCCTTTCCCGTCACGGCTGAGCGCGAGGATGCGGCATCGCCGCGGAGAGAAGCAGGGCCGTCGCACGGAGGGAGAGCAATGACGCGAGCAAGCAGAAGCTGGTTGCTGAGCCTGGCTGTGGGTCTGTGTGTCGCGGCGCTGGCCGGATGTGCCGGGGAGAAGGCGCTGGATGGCCCCACCGACTCGGGTACCGCGGTTGACTCCGGCAGCCCCACAGATTCCGGTACACCGGATGACGCGGGCACCTCTACCGACTCCGGCACGCCGGACGATGCGGGCACCCCTTCCGACTCCGGCACACCGGACGACGCGGGCACCTCCACCGACTCCGGCACGCCGGACGATGCGGGCACCCCTTCCGACTCCGGCACACCGGACGACGCGGGCGGCCCCGCCGACTCCGGAACGCCGGGTGACGAGGATGCGGGGATTCCGGCCGACGCGCGTTTCGCCGAGCCACTCGCGGTGGGCCTGGAGTTCAGTCTGGCGCTGAAGGAGGACGGCACTGTCTGGGCCTGGGGCCGCAACAACCTTGGCCAGTTGGGGAATGGGACACTCATCCCCCAGGTGACCCCCACGCAGGTGTCGGGCCTCACTGGCGTCGAGACCCTGGCCGCGGGCGAGTCGCACGCGCTGGCGCTGCGAGCCGATGGCACCGTCTGGACCTGGGGCTACAACATGCACCTCGAGACGGGCGGCAACAATGAGAGCGACCCCATACGGCTGACGCCCGAGCAGGTGCCGGGCCTCGCTGACGTGGAAGTCCTGGTCGCGGGCCATGGCCACTCGCTGGCATTGAAGTCTGATGGCACCGTCTGGGCCTGGGGCAGCAACAAGTACGGCCAGCTGGGGAATAGGTCACTCACCCAACGGGTGACGCCCATCCAGGTGCCCGAGCTCACCGGGGTGGTGGCCCTGTCCGGGGGCAACAGGCACTCGCTGGCACTGAAGTCGGACGGCACCGTCTGGGCCTGGGGCGGCAACGACGCGGGCCAGGTGGGCACTTCCATCGACAACCCCTATCTGCTGGAGCCCACGCAGGTGGCCGGTCTCGACGGTGTGGTGGCCGTGGCCGCGGGCGGCATCCACTCGCTGGCGCTGAAGGCGGATGGCACCGTCTGGGCCTGGGGCTACAACTCGGAAGGCCAGCTGGGTGATGGAACCACCCGCCCCCGGGTGACGCCCGGGCCGGTGCCCGGCCTTACCGGGGTGGTGGCGCTGGCCGGGGGCGCCGCGCACTCGCTGGCGTTGAAGGCCGACGGCACCGTCTGGGCCTGGGGCTACAACTCGAACGGCCAGGTGGGCGATGGGTCTTTCAACTCGCGGACGACCCCCGCGCAGGTGCCGGGCCTCACGGGCGTGTCCAGCCTGGCCGCGGACTACCACCAGACACTGGTGCGCAAGAAGGACGGCTCCCTCTGGTCCTGGGGCACGGCTCTCAGCAAGTCCCTCGCTCCGACGCCCTCCCTGTTCACGAATAGCCAGTCCCTGGCCGCGGGCTCCCGCCACACGGTGGCACTGAGGAAGGACGGCACCGTCTGGGGCTGGGGCGACAACACGTTCAGCCAGCTGAGCAATGGGTCGGTGCCGGTCCCCCTACGGCCGACGCCGACGCAGATGCCTGGCCTCACCGGCATGGCCGGTGTGGCGGCGGGCGACTCACACTCGGTGGCACTGAAGTCGGACGGCACCGTTTGGATCTGGGGCTTCGTCAGCCTTGGCCAGGAGTACGGCTACTGGCCGACGCCTACGCAGGTGCCCGGCCTCACCGGCGTGGCGACCGTGGCCGCGGGCCAGCATCACACGCTGGCGCTGAAGTCGGACGGCACCGTCTGGGCCTGGGGCGTCAACGACGATGGCCAGTTGGGCGATGGGACGACCACCTGGCGGCTGACGCCGACCCAGGTGCCGGGCCTCACCGGGGTGGCGGCCGTGGCCGGAGGCGCGAAGCACTCGCTGGCACTGAAGTCGGACGGCACCGTCTGGGCCTGGGGCCTCAACGACGATGGCCAGCTGGGCGATGGGACCACCACGCGGCGCCTGACGCCCACGCAGGTGCCGGCCCTCACCGGGGTGGCCCTGGCCGTGGGCGGTTTTCACTCGCTGGCACTGAAGTCGGACGGCACCGTCTGGGCCTGGGGCTACAACTCGGAAGGCCAGCTGGGGGATGGGACCACCACGCGGCGCCTGACGCCCACGCAGGTGCCGGCCCTCACCGGAGCGACGGCCCTGGCCGTGGGCGGTTTTCACTCTCTGGCGCTGAAGTCGGACGGCACCGTCTGGGCCTGGGGCCGCAACGATGATGGCCAGCTGGGCGATGGGACGTACAGCCGGCGATCGACTCCCGCGCAGGTGCCGGGCCTCACCGGGGTGGCGGCCGTGGCCGGAGGCGCGAAGCACTCGCTGGCACTGAAGTCGGACGGCACCGTCCGGGCCTGGGGCCTTAACCAGGACGGACAGCTGGGCAATGGCCGCGCTGGAATGAACGCGTCCCCGGTTCAGGTCCAATGAGGAATTGAGCCTGCCCCGGGTTCCGTGCACCGCCAGGGAGCCGACCACGCCCGCGGGGGTGACATGGAGCGAGCGATGCGACGTGGACTCGGGCGGCGGGCACAAGGCATTCCTGCTGCCCCGCGCGGAGCTGTCGTCCTCGGGGCCTGCTCATGGCAGGGTGGGCGGCACGCAGGGGCGACACGTCTCCTGCTTGGGGGACCAGAGATGGCCGCAGTTTGGCGCCTGGAGCGAAGACGCCGTGGAACTGCAGCTTCAGCCTCTTCCACCCGTGGCCATCGACGCGGTGTGTCCCGAGCACCCCGGGCAGTCGTCGACAGGGACATGCCAGCGCTGCGGCCGTTTCGTCTGCGCGAGCTGCCAGCTCGAGGAGGGAAGCTGCTCCGCCTGCTGGCACAGGCAGCTCGCATCGCTTCCCTCGGGCCGGCTTCGCCTCTGGCTGGCCATGGGGTTGATTGGGCTGGCCGGGTTTGTGTCCTTGCTTCGAGTGGCTTTGACGGTCTGGCTGCTCACGCGGTTCGGCGAAGGGCTTCCTCTTCTTCTACCTTCCGACGACAGTGGGAGTGGTCGGTGGCGGCATCGCCCTCATCAGCTGGCGGCAACGCGGCCAAGGAAAAAGCCCAGCAACCCGGTGAGATTGCTGGGCTTCTGAATGTGGAGGCGGCGGGAAGCGAAGCCTCGCATAGGCGGAATTGGCGGCCATTTTCACCTCGGCGTCCGGTAGCCGCTCTGTGCGCCGCCCTCGGACGCTGGCGGGCCGTGGCCCTCGAGGGGGTGCGCGGCCTCCCGCCGCCTGCCTGCGCGCGCACTGAGTGCCTGTCGGGCGGCCTGTGTGGCCTGGCCGGTGCCGCTGAAACCGAGGTGTCGGGGGGCCTGTGCCCTTCAGTGCAGCCACTGCCCTTGGGGCGGGCCTCGTGCAGAGGGCAGGCTCCTCAACCGGAGGTGAGCGCGGTTCTCCAGCGCCACTCAGCGCGCGGGCAGCTCGCGGAAGGTGATGCCGTCCAGTTCCAGGCGGCGCACCGCCTCCACGAAGCGCTCGGTGCCGATGAGCATCGTGGCGAAGTTGCCCACCCGGAACAGGTCCAGGTCCGTGGGCAGGGACGCCGCGTCCAGGATGGGTTCAGCGGGCCATCTGAATGCGTGCCGACCGCAGGAGACGCATGGTGGAGGCACGTCCGGGGGGATGCAGTCCGGGTGCAGCCGACCGTGAGGCTCCACCTGGAGCTCCAGCAGCTCCGGCGGGTTCTTCTGTCGGAACCGCAGCGCTGTCGGGCAGGCCAGCAAGCCCCGCACACCCTCTGCCTGGAGACGTTCCAGCACGTCGCGGCGCAGCAGGAGTTTCTGCCCCCACACCCATGCGATGAGGCCGAACTCCCCCTGGGCACGGCCCACCAGCGGACCGAAGCCCGTACCGGGCGGCAGCTCCGCATTCAGAGGTACCAGAGGGCGCACCAACTCGCGCAGGCGCGCGAACTCGGGCAAGGGCTCGGGCCTGGCCTTCTCGAACTCTCCCCGCTCTGGCAACTGCGACAGGTCAACGCACGGGTACTCGTGGCCTACGTCGGTCCAGGTAGCGCCGCAGGTGTGGCAGCTCACGCCCGGTAGCGCCAACTTGTGCCACGCGTTGATTTCCCCGCCGTACTTCGCCGCCGCCGCCCTGTCCTCATCCAGCAAGAAGAACCGGCTCATCAGCCCTCACGCTCCCGGGCGCGAATGGTAGGACTGAATGGGGCCGCCGATAAGCTCGAAGCGGTGGATGAGTTCCCCCGCGTGCTTGTAAATCTCCTCGGGGGTGGCTCTTCGGTTCGCCCGCATGAAATCTCGCCAAGCCTGGTTCCAAAGGCCCCCCCTCATGAATCCGCCTGTGCATGTCGCGCGGAATCGGCAGGGTGTAGTCGTGGATTTTGACGCCTTGCTGCCCGAACCACGGGGCAAGGTCCTCGGCTTGAGGGAAGATGTGGTGCTTCTCGAAGCGGCCGGGCGGGAGCCGGTGGGATGGAGGGGAGCTCCAGGCCAACCCCTCGATTGACGAAGCCGGGCTCTTCTCCATCCTGGATGGCTATCAGGTCGGCTCCCTTCACGCCGTCGCCGCCAGGAAGCTCGAGGCCATGGCCGAGTTCGTCGAGGAAGGCCATGTGCTTCGCCTCCCGAACCGCGACGCGCCTGGAGAGATGATTGAGATCAAGCGCCTCTCCGATCTGACGGACTTCATCAAGAAGCGGGACCCGGCCATCGACATCATGAAGCTCGACTGCTGAGGCTCAGGCCGCGGCGCTGAAGGACACCCCGCATCGACGTCGTCGGGCGGACCACGGACAACGCCTCGAGCCTGGCCAGAAGGTATTCCAGCGGGTCCTCTCCTATAGTAGTCGCCACCGCATGACTCGCGACGGGGAGACGCACGGATGAGCTCCAGCATTACGGGAGACAGCGCACGGGAGAGGTCCCGGGCGCTCTTCAAGCAAGGCGCCGAGCAGGCCATCCAGAGGAACTTCTCCGGCGCGCTCCAGTGCTGGCAGCAGGCACTCGACCTCTGCGTGCAGGAGGGGGACCTCGTCAGCCAGCCCACCCTCCTCGACCGGATGGCCCAGGCGCTGCACCACATGGGGGATTTCTCCCGCGCCAGGCAGCACTGGCAGCGCGCCATGGACATCGCCTCGCAGGTGGGCGACGTCAGCGGCCAGAGCCGCATCCTCCTGTCCGTAGCTCGCTTCCTGGAGGCCCAGGGCCACCACGACGCCGCCCTGGCGAAGTGCCAGCAGGCGCTCCCCCTGCTGGAGCACACGGGTGACTTCCCCGGACAGGCCGCAGCGTACTCGCTCCTGACGAGGCTCGCATACGCCCGGGGGGACCTCGACACCGCCATGCAGGCCACGCAGCGGGAGATCGCCGCGCTCCAGCGGCCTCCCATGGGGCCCGGCTCCGAGGCCGCGCTGGCCACCGCGATCCAGGGACTGGCCCTCTTCCACTTCGAGCGCAAGGACATCGACCGGTCCGTGCAGCTGTCGCAGCAGGCGTTCGAGCTGCGGCAGCGGCTGGGGGACCTCCAGGGCGCGGCCCTGAGCCTCTCCAACCTCGCCACGGGCCTGGCCATGCAGGGCCAGGCGCCCCGCGCCCTCGCCGCCTGGGAGCAGGCCCTGCACATCTACGAGCAGGCCGGTGACGTGGAGAACCAGCTCGCCTCGCTCCAGAACATGGGCTCGCTCGCCTCGCGGCTGCCGGATGGCGCCTATGCCCTCTCACTCTGGGAGCGCCTGCTGGCGCTCCACGAGCGCAAGGGCGACCGCGCCGCCATGGCCCACGTCCTCACCACCATGGGCCGCCTCTGTTTTTCGCGGGGCGACGCGGCCTGGGCCTCGCGGTTCTGGACGCGGGCCCTCGCGTTCCACGAGGAGCGCGGCGACACCGCGGCCCAGGCCGTCACCCTCCACTTCCTGGGCGAGTCCTCGCTCATGCAGGGAGAGCTCCTCCCCGCCCGGAAGTACCTGGAGCAGTCGCTGGCGCTCCAGAAGCACGGCGGCGAGGCGAAGAACCGGGCCGCCACCCTCTCCAATCTGGCCACGGCCGTCTCCGTGGGCGGAGACGTCCCCGGCGCGCTCATGCTCTGGCGGCAGGCGCTGGGCCTCTTCGAGCAGCTGGGCGACGAGCAGGGACGGAACCTCACGCTCACGGCCATGGCCCGCGCCACGGCCCGCCAGGACGCGCCGTCCCGCGCCGCCGGGCCCCTGCCGGGCGCCGGGCTCCCGCCGGCCGAGCTCCGAGAGCGGGCCCTCACGCTCCACCAGCGGGCGCATGAGCTGCTCAACGCGCGCAACCTCGACGAGGCCCTCGAGTGCTGGCACGAAACGGACGCGCTCCTCGAGGCCGCCAGCGACGTGCGCGTCAGGGCTCAAATCCTCAACAACTTGGCCGAGGTGAGCGCGCGGTTCGGGGACGCCTCGCGAGCGCTCGCGCTGAGGCGGCGGGCCGCGACGCTCTTCGCCCAGGGGGGCGACGTGCGCAATCACGCCGCCATGCTCCAGGAGATGGCCAGGCTCCTGTTCGAGCAGGGCGACGCCCACGGCGGCTCCCAGCTCCTGGCGCAGGCCCGCGAGGTGCTGGAGAAGGCGGGGGACGTGCGCGGGCAGTTCATGCTCGTCGAGCTCGCCGGCTGCGACTTCGCCACCCGTGGCCACGACGCCCAGGCGCGCCCATACCTGGAACGGGCCCTGAATCTGAGCGAGGTGCTGGGCGACATGAAGGCGCGGGCCACCGTCCTCCTCAACCTGGCCACCGTCGTCTCCAACCTGAAGGACGCCCCTCTCGCCGCGAAGCTCTGGCAGGAATCCCTCGAGCTGCACGAGCGGCTCGGGGAGGCAGCCGGCGCGGCCGCCGCCCTCCACAACATGGCACTGCACGCCCGCGAGGAGGGAGACGTGGCGCGCAGCCGCGCGCTGTGGCTCCGGGCCGCGCCGCTGTTCGCCTCCGCCCGGCAGTGGGCCCACCTGGTCGCGGCCCTCGACAATGCGGTCCACGCGCCCACTCGCGAGGACACCGGCCTGCTGGCGCAGGCGCTCTGGCTGACCCTCCGCGTCCCGGACGTGCACCCCGAGCTGTCGCTGACGCTCACCCAGAAGCTCCTCCAGGTGTTGACGCCCGGCTGGTTCCTGGCGCCGCTGCTGGCCGCCACCGCGGACCACCTCGTCCAGGAGCGCGCGCGGCAAGCCCCCCACTACCTGGAGCTCGCCAAGGCGGCCCGGCGGCTGCGTGAGGCGTGCGGCCCCGTCCGGGAGCTCCTGAACGCGGAGGTCGTCGTGTCGCAAGCGCCCACCGTGCTCCAGGGCCTGGAGCGGCTGGTCGGCGAGCGGGACTGGCTCTTCCAGCACCACCCCTGGCAGGGGTAGCGCTCAGCGGGTGTCGGTGGGCAGCGCCCGGCCCTCCGGCCATGCCTCCCATGGGGGCGCTGCGTGAGAAGATGGGGACCATGCTTCCTGCCTCCTTGCTCCTCGCGCTCGCCCTCGTGGCGGCCCCGCCTTCCTTCGAACAACTGAGAGCGGAAGGTACCCGCGCCTACGAGGCGAAGAACTGGAAGGCGGCGTGTCGCGCCTTCATGGCGGCTGCCCAGCTCGATGAGAAGCACGCCCAGAACCAGGCGGACCTCGGGCTGTACGCATAGGCGGAATTGGCGGCCACTTTCACCTCGGCGTCCGGTAGCCGCTCTGTGCGCCCCCCTCGGACGCTGGCGGGCCGTGGCCCTCGAGGGGGTGCGCGGCCTCCCGCCGCCTGCCTGCGCGCGCACTGAGTGCCTGTCGGGCGGCCTGTGTGGCCCAGCCGGTACCGCTGAAACCGAGGTGTCGGGGGGCCTGTGCCCTTCAGTGCAGCCACTGCCCTTGGGGCGGGCCTCGTGCAGAGGCCAGGGGCCAGGGGAGGGTGGGCCACCCCAGGTGCCTCAACACCTCCTTGACGCCGGGGCCTTTGAGCACCGCCAGTGCCCTCCGGCGCCCGCCGCAGCCAGGACAGGTGAAGACGTCGAAGTCGAAACTGCGCTTCAGCAGCGTCGCCTGGTCCCACCGCGCAGCGCGCTGCTTCCTCCGCACCTCCGCAGCGCCTGCTGGGGCCTCAGCCGACGCGCGGCAGGCAACGCTTCGGCGCCGGGGACCCGGTCAGTACCGAGCGGCGTCCAGGGCAGCAAGGCACCGTAGAATGCCCGGATGACCCCACACGGCAGGCTCCGGTGAGACAAGTCTTCGCGATAGGGCTGTCCCTGCTGCTCACGGCGACGGGCTGCGCGGGCACGCGCGTGGTGCGCCTGGACACGGGCCAGGGTCGACCGCTGGAGTACAGGCCTCCCCGTGGGGACAGGTCCGTGAAGGTGGACGAGGATGCTTTCAAGGAGGCACTGACGCGGCTCGTGGTGGAACTGCCCCTCTTCATCCGCCCCGCCGAGGCCGGGTGGCTGGTGCGCGCCTCCACCCGGGGTTCCTCCGTGGACACCGCCCTGCGGAGTGCGCTGCGCAAGAGCTATGGGCGGTGGTGCCAGGCACATGAGGCCGGTGGCGACTGTCTCTCCCTCCTGGAGGACGGGCTGCACTTCAGCCCCATGCACAAGCTGACGTTGGCGCTGGGCCTGTCACTGGACCCGATGCACGAGAGCATCGCCGATGCGGTGGAGGACACCGTCAATCCGCAGCTCTTCTATGCCGTGGTGGTGACGGGGCTGGTCTCCTGGGTGGCGCTGGCGGCGAACCCCGAGCCGGTCTTCACCAAGGTGGCGGCGGTGCTGGCGGCCGTCCTGGTGGTGTACCTGGGCGTCGACGCCTTCCTGGCGCTCGTGAGCGCCTGCTTCGAGCTGAAGCAGTCCGCGGACAGGGCCACCACGTTCCAGGAGCTGGAAGAGGCGGGCGAGCGCTTCGGAAAGGTCCTCGGCGCGGAAGGGGCTCGCGTGTTCGTGCTGGCCATGACGGCGCTGTTGACCCGGGGAGTGACGGCGGGCACCACGTGGCTGGCCTCGCGGCTTCCCCTTCTCCCGAGCTTCGCGGAAGCCACGGCACTGGGCGCCTCGCAGGTTGGCCTCAACCTCGCCGCCGTCGAGGGCGTGAGTGCGGTGGGGGTGGTGAAGGGCCAGCTCTCCATCATCCTGGCCCCCAATGCATTGGCCATGGCGGCCCGAGGCCCAGGCGGTGGAGTCCGCACCGAGGACCATCACCTGGCCACCATCCGCAACGAGATCTCCACCGCGCGTGGAGGGCCATGGACGCCGAGGTTCAGGGACCTCTTCAAGAAAGCCGGAATGAAGCTGGGCGACCCAGAGAACATTGTTCCGGTCGCGGGCCACAAAGGGCCTCATCCCCAGAGGTACCATGAGCGAATCTACGAGCGGTTGGAGGTCGCAACGCGGCACTGCCAGGGCTTCGAGCAATGCCGGAAGGTACTCACCAGGGAACTGGAGCGACTCGCCCGGGAAGCCAGTACTCCGGGCTCCACCCTCAACAGGCTCCTCACCCAGCGCGAATAGGCAGGACCCTCGCCATGTCGAAGCGGTACTTCAGACTCTCCGATGATGTCTCCATCCCGAACCGCTGGGACCTGGGGCATCCGGCGGACAGTCAGGGTCACGAGCTCGAGGACCCCTGGCAGTTCACGGACGGGCGCCCGCTGCATGTCGAGGAGCACCTCCGGATTCCCGTTCGGGGCGCCGGCCGGCGGCTCGACTTCTCTCATGCGAGCTTCAGCACCCCCGTCGTCCACGCACGGCTCGCTGCCCTCTTCACGGAACTCGCACCCACGGACGTGCAGCTCGTTCCCGTGGAAGTCACCAGGCAGCCCGAGCAGTACTGCATCCTCGTCGCGACCCGTCTCATCCGCTGCATTGATGACCAGCGGTCCACGGAGGTTGTGTACTGGACTCCAGAGGATGAACGGCCCGACAAGGTCGGTGAGTATCGGGATGTCTACGAGCTGCGCATCGACCCCTCGAAGGTGGGAGAGGCGAAGGTATTCCGCACCTGGGGCTGGCCCATCGTCCTCATCGTCTCCGAGGACCTCAAGGCCGCGCTGGAGCGGGAGAAGGCCACGGGCGTGAAGTTCACCGAGGTATAGCTCCCACGCCCCCTCAGTGCAGCGTCACGTTCAGGCGGAATGGGCGGCCCCTTTCACCTCGGCGTCCGGTAGCCCCTCGATGCGCCCCCTCGGACGCTGGCGGGCCGTGGCCCTCGAGGGGGGGCGTGGCCCCCGCCGCCTGCCTGCGCGCGCACGGCTTGCCTGTCGGGCGGCCTCTGGGGCCCAGCCGGTGCCGCTGAAACCGAGGTGTCGGGGGCCTGTGCCCTTCCGTGCAGCCACTCCCCTTGGGGCGGGCCTCGTGCAGGGGCCAGGGGCCAGGGGACGGTGGGCAACCCCAGGTGCCTCAACACCTCCTTGACTCCGGGGCCTTTGAGCACCGCCAGTCCCCTCCGGCGCCCGCCGCAGCCAGGACAGGTGAAGACGTGGAAGTCGAAACTGCGCTTCAGCAGTGTCGCCCAGTCCAACCGCGCAGCGCGCTGCTTCCTCCGCACCTCCGCAGCGCCAGCAGGGGCCTCCGCTGAAATTGGCGCTGGCGCCTCGGACTTGGGTACCCCCGGGGCCGCAGCGCCGCGCCCGGGGCAAAGAGGCCATGGAAGCGGACAAGGTTGCTGCCGGGCGGAGGTACCAGCGCGGCCAGCCGCCGCAGGAAGGCGTCCACCGGCAGCACCAGGTCGCTGGTGCCGTCCGGCAGCGGCAGCTTCGTGCGGTAGGAGAGGCGCCCATCCTCCAGCCTCGTCAGCCTCTCCAGCGCCAGGGCCCCTCTCGCCCCGTAGCGGCACAGCCTCTCCAGCCCCTCCCTGTCATTGGCATGCAGGTGGGTGTTGGCGTGCAGGGAGAAGCCCTCCAGTTGCGCGCAGCGAGGGCGACTCCTCGGCGGCGCTCGCACCTCCACCTTGGCCCGGAATCGGTGCTCGGCTTGCCCCGGAACACGCACAGGAGGGGCACAGGCCCCGCCCCTTGCAGCTGAAGGCCACCAGCAACTCGTCCTTGCACCCCTCGCAGCGCACCCGGGCGAAGCCATGGGCCAGTACCCCGCACTCCCAATAGCGGGCAAACTCCCGCTCCACGAAGCGCGGCAGGCCCCGGCCCACCGCCTGCACCTCCTCGAGGAGGGTGGCCAGGCCCTCCCCCCGACGCCTACCCGGAAGGACGCTACCGGGCGAGGCCGACAGAGAAGGCCTCAAGGGCGAACTGGGCCTGGACCGTTCACGCCTCGGGCTCCTGACGCAGTAGTGTTAGCGCATGGCGTTCCGTCCCCGGCGGGCGATGGCGGTGTTCTGGAAGGACTTCCTCGACCTGCGGAAGAATGTGGGGCTGCTGGTGTCCATGGCGGTGCTGCCCACCGTCATGGTGCTGGTGCCCATTGGCGTGGTGTGGTCCTACGTGCGCACGCCCAACCACGCGGACCTGCGCAGCGTGGCGCTGTTCTATGACCCCAGCCTGCCGCTGGGGGCGAGCGCCGCGCGCTTCCTCATCGACAAGACGCTCACCGACTGGTTCGGGATGTTCCTGGTGATGCCGGTGTTCGTCCCCATCCTCATCGCCTCGCAGAGCGTGGCGGGGGAGAAGGAGCGCCGCACGCTGGAGCCCCTGCTCGCGTCGCCGGTGACGTCGGCGGAGCTGGTGACGGGCAAGAGCCTGGCGGCCCTGGTGCCCGCGGTGGCGATTACCTGGGTGGCCTTCCTCTTCTTCTGCGTGGGCGTGGACATCGTCGCGTGGCCGCTGGTGAAGATGCCGCTGATGCCGAACGCGCTGTGGACGTTCGGCGTGTTCGTCATCGCCCCGCTGTTCGCCTTCTTCGGCAACGGCGTGGCGGTGCTCATCTCCGCGCGGGTGAGCGAGGCGCGCATGGCCCAGCAGCTCTCCGCGCTGGTGGTGCTGCCCCTGGTGGGCATGGTGGGCGGCCAGGTGGCGGGCTTCCTGAAGGCGGGGCTGGGCTACTACGCGCTCCAGGGGGCCGTGGTGCTGGTGCTGGACGGCTTCCTGCTGTGGGCCAGCATCCGCCTGCTGGACCGCGAGCGCCTGGTGAGCCGCTGGGGCTGAGCCGGACGTCGGTTTCCGCGCTTTGGCTGGCGGCCCGGTGACCGAGCGGCTAGGCAATGGCCAGTGAAACTGGCATCTTACGAGCGGGCAGCCGGGCGGCAGCGGGCGCGCTTTCGTCGCGGGTGCCACGTTCTTAAGAGGTTGTGGGTGGCGGTGCGGGTCGACCGGCTGCCAACGCGGCCACGGAGGCGCTGACTAGCAATGGGTATCTTCGATTCCATCAAGGGCGAGGCGAAGCGGAACTTCATCGCCCGGGCGGACACGGCGAAGGGCGACATCATCTACAAGTATCCGGAGAACAACATCCGGATGCTGACCCAGCTGACCGTCGACGCCGACGAGGTCGCCCTCTTCGTGAAGGACGGCAAGGTCGAGGGCAAGCTGGGCCCCGGCCGTCACTCGCTGGACACGAACAACATCCCCTTCCTGTCCCGGCTGATTGAGGGCTTCACCGGCGGAAACCTCTTCATCTCCGAGGTCTTCTTCGTCTCGGTGCGCGAGTTCGCGGGCGTGAAGTTCGGCGGCCCCATCGGTGACGTGCGAGATCCGGAGACGGGCCTGGGCATCGGCACCATGGTGTACGGCGACTTCTCCATCCGCGTGACGGACCCGGAGAAGCTCGTGGTGGGCCTGGTGGGCATGGGCCGCACCGGCAACGACGAGCTGCTGGGCTGGTTCAAGAACCAGGTCCTCAAGGTGACGAGAGACCGCATCGCCGAGCTGCTGGTCAAGAAGCGCTGGCCGCTGCTGGACGTGACGAGCGGCGCGTACACGGAGGAAATCGAGACCGAGGTCATCAGCGGGCTGAAGCCGCACGTGGACACCTACGGGATGACCGTGGTGCGGATGGGCAACTTCCACGTCAGCATCAAGCCGGAGGACGAGGCGACGCTGAAGAAGCTGTCCAAGGACGTGGCGTACTCGCGGCTGGCCGGTGGCTTCCAGCAGTACGCGCAGGGCCAGGCGATGCTCGGCGCGGCCGAGGGCATGGCCAAGGGCGGCGGCGAAGGCGGCGGTGGTGCCGGCAACGCGCTGGGCGGCATGGGCATGGGCATGGGCTTCGGCATGGCCCAGCAGTTCATGAACCAGCAGGGCCAGCAGCAGCGCCCGCCGGAGCCGGCGCCCCAGGCGGCTCCCGCCGACACGCGCAGCCCCGCGCAGCGCCTGAAGGAAATCAAGGAGCTGAAGGACGCGGGCGTGCTCTCCGACGAGGAGTACAACGCCAAGCGCGCGGAGCTGATGAAGCTCCTGTAGTCCCGTGCTGACGTGAAGCGATTCCAGGGCCTCCATCCACCGCGGATGGGGGCCCTGTTGTTTCAGGAGGGCCGTGTCAGCGACCGTCGCCCGTCTGAGGCGTCGGGGCCTTCGGTGCGGGCTTCGGCTGCTCGGGCGGCGCGGTGAACTCCTCCAGGCCGGGTGGCGGGGGCGGCTGGGTGAAGTCCTCCAGCCCCGGAGCCGAGGGGAGGATGGCGTCCTCCACGCCCTCCAGGTTGAGCTTCATCGGCACCTGGAGCGTGGTGCCCAGCCGGAGCAGCAGCACGTCCGGCTGGATTCCCTTCTCGCCAATGGCCTCGGCCACCTCGCGCGCGGAGAGGGCGTTGCCCTTCGCCCACAAGTCCTTGAGGAACTGGCCGGACTGCGGGGTGCGCCACCACGCCGGGCCGAAGCGCGCCTTGAGCTGCGCCTGGAGCTGCCCCGCCAGGAACCACGCGCGGAAGCTGTCCGCGGACTGGAAGAAGTCCTCCTGGTCCACCAAGTAGCGCGCCACGTCCTCGTCCGTCATCGGGATGTCGTCCGTGCGCGACATGATTTCGCGGTACAGCTCCTTCGGGTCCGCCTCCACGCGCCGGTGCAGCTCCAACTGGTACAGGAGCCGCCCCGCCGCGTGGCGGATGAGGTACAGCTTGTGCGCGCTGGACGCCGCCAGGTACTTCGAGCGCTGCTCCCCCGAGACGCCCGCGTGCTCCTCCAGCCACACCGGGTCCTCCACCAGGTCCGCGAAGAGCGCCGAGTACGCCTTGCCCACCGTGGGGTTGCCCAGCCGCGCCAGCTCGAAGCGCGGCTCCTTCGTGAAGGCCACGTGCAGCGCGTGTCCGAACTCGTGCAGCACCCGCCCCTGGTGCAGCACGCCCGAGCCCGGCTTGAAGGACAGGCGCACGTCGTCCGGCACCCGCACCGCCAGCGCCAGCGGACGTGAGCTCTTGCCGCGCAAGTCACGGGCGTCGATTTTCACGTTCGGCAGCTCGCTCAGGTCGATGCCCATCCCCGACAGCGTGCCGTGCGCCTTGAGCAGGGACTCTCCCTTGGGGAAGGCGTCCTCCACCTCGCGCGAGCGGAACAGCCGGGGGATGTCCGCGCGGGTGATGTCCTTGAAGGGCACGCCCAGCTCGCGCTGGCTCAGCCGCTCCATCACCACCCGGTACGGCGCCTGCGTGGCCTGGAGGATTTCCTCCGCCAGCAGGCTGAGCTTCCCCAGGTCCGACTGCCGCAGCTCGCCGCCGAAGGCCTCGTAGGAGGCGAAGCCCAGCTCCTTCACCAGCTCCTCCGCGCGCTCCTCGCGTCGGCGCAGCGTCTGGTTGAGCCGCTCGAGCGCCGGTGTGGCCGCGGCGTACATGGCGTGTCGCCGCGCCGCAGTCCGCTCGTTGGCGAGCAGGCGCTCCAAGTCGCGGTAGCGCAGCTCCTTCCCGTCCACCGTGAAGGTGAGGGACGCCTCCAGGTTGGCGGCGGCGTCGTTGAACTCGGCCAGCGCGCGGGAGAGGTACTCCCCGGCGAAGTGCGAGTGCAGCGCGGTGAGGGCGCGCACCTCGCGCGGGTCCTGAGAGAGCTGCCGGAGCCGGTCGATCTTCCGGATGTTTTCAATACTGAAGAGCGCCTCCTTGCCCACGTACGTCCCGGCGACGTCCACGTGGCGGCCCTCCGTCCAGAAGACCCACACCAGCCGGTGCTGCGCCTCCAGGAGCGCTTCGGCCTGCGTGGACAGGTCCTTCACGTCGGCGGTGAGCTGCTGCTGCTCGGAGAGCAGCCGCCGGGCATCCGCCGGTGGACCTTTGGGGCAGGCGCTGATGCAGAAGGCAACAGCGAGCAGCAGGGGAATCCTTGGGTGCATGTGGGGCCTCATGTTACTTCCGCGCTGCCCATGCCCAACCTTTCTCAATGGCGGGCTGCCCGGGGTCGTCAGGCCCTCTACTCCGCCCTGCGACGTTTCTTCGCCGCCCAGGACTACCTGGAGGTGGAGACACCGCTCCTCATCCCCGCCCCGGGCATGGAGCCGCACATCAACGCCTTCGAGGCCGGCTTCATCCCGGAAACCGACGTGGGCCGGGCTCGCACCCTCTACCTCCACACCAGCCCCGAGTACGCGATGAAGCGCCTGCTCGCCGACGGGGCCGGCCCCCTGTTTCAAATCTGCAAGGTGTTCCGGAACGGCGAGGTGTCCCCCACGCACAACCCGGAATTCACCATGCTGGAGTTCTACCGGCCCCAGGCGGACTACCACGGCATCATGGCGGACCTGGAGGGCGCGCTGGCCGAGGCGGGCCGCTCCGCGACGGAGGGCGAGCCCGGCGCCGACCCGGCCTTCTTCACCCGCACCCCCTATGAGCGCCTCACGGTGCGGGACGCGGTGCTGCGGGCCACGGGCGTGGACATCCGCGTGCATGCGGACGGGCCCTCGCTCAAGCGGGCGGCCGAGGCGGCGGGCGTGCGCACCGGCGACGCCGAGAGCTTCGACGACATCTTCTTCCACCTCTTCCTGCAGCGGGTGGAGACGGGGCTGGGGCACGAGCGGCCTACCTTCCTGATTGAGTACCCGGCGTCCATGGCGGCCCTGTCCCGGCTGAAGCCAGGCGACCCGGCGGTGGCCGAGCGCGTGGAGCTGTACGCGAAGGGCCTCGAGCTGGCGAACGGGTTCTCGGAGCTGACAGACCCGACAGAGCAGCGGGCACGGCTGGTAGAAGAACAGGAACTCAGGCGCCGGCTGGGGCGGTCCGTGTATCCACTGGACGAGCGGTTCCTTGACGCGGTAGGTCGAATGCCGCCCGCGGCGGGCATTGCCGTGGGACTCGACCGAATCCTGATGCTGCTGCTCGGGGTCCAGCGCATCTCGGATGTCCTCCTGTTCCCCGCCCACGAGTTCGTGTGATTCGCAAACTCCTGCAGACGGCGTTCGCGGGGACGGCGGCGGTGGGCCTCACGGGCGTGTTCTCCACCGTGGTGTCCGCGCTGTCGCTGCGGAAGGACGTGGAGCGGGCGGACCAGGCGCTGGTGCTCTGGGGCCGCTCGGTGCTGGCGTCGGCGGGGGTGCGGCACGAGGCGGTGGGGCTGGAGAACATCCCCGCGGAGGGCCACGTCGTCTTCGTGAGCAACCACCAGTCCCACTTCGACGCGCCGCTGAACTTCGCGCACATCCGCAAGCACACGCGGTACGTGGCCAAGGCGGAGCTGTTCAAGATTCCGGTGTTCGGCGCGGCGATGCGGCGCGCGGGCAACATTCCCGTGGAGCGCACGGGAGGCGGAGGAGACAGGTCCCGCCTGTCCGACGCGGCGCGCGCGGTGCGTGAGCGGGTGAGCGTGCTCTTCTTCGCGGAGGGCACCCGCAGCGAGGACGGCCTCTTGCGGCCGTTCAAGAAGGGGGCCGCGGCGCTCGCCATCCAGGCGGGCGTGCCGGTGGTGCCGCTGGCCGTGTCAGGGACGCGGCTCATCCTTCCCAAGGGAGGCAGGGCGGTGCGGTGGGGCCAGCGCGTGGCGCTGGTGGTGGGCGAGCCCATCTCCACGCAGGGCCTGACGCTTCAAGACCGCGATGCGCTGACGCGCAGGCTGGAGGACGCGGTCGCTCAACTCTATGCCGAGGCATGCAAGCGCTCGGGAGACGTTCCATGAAGAAGCCCGTACAGACCACATCCCAGGCTCACCCGTGGCATGGCATCACGCCCGGGGAAGAAGCCCCTTCCATCGTCACCGCGTACATCGAAATCGTCCCCACGGACGCCGTGAAGTACGAGCTGGATAAAGAGTCCGGCATCCTGAAGCTGGACCGCCCGCAGCGGTTCAGCAGCCAGTGCCCCACGCTCTACGGGTTCATCCCGCAGACGTACTGCGACGAGCTGGTGGCGAAGCGGTGCGCCGAGCGCACGGGCCGCAAGGACATCCTCGGTGACAAGGACCCGATTGATATCTGCGTGCTGACGGAGAAGGTCATCTCCAATGGGAACCTCCTCGTGCGCGCGGTGCCCATCGGCGGCTTCCGGATGGTCGACGGCAACGAGGCGGACGACAAAATCATCGCAGTGCTGGAGTCGGACCTGGTGTACGGCGAGCTGCAGCACATCGCCCAGCTTCCGCGCGCGCTGCTGGACCGGCTCAAGCACTACTTCCTCACGTACAAGCAGATTCCGGGCGAGGGGAAGCGCAGCGTCGAAATCGCCGAGGTCTATGACCAGCCCGAGGCGCTCGAGGTCATCAAGCGCAGCATGAAGGACTACGAGCGGCTCTACGGCCCGAAGGCCAACATGACGGAGAGCCGCGCGCGGCCGGCGCGGAAGGCCCGGACGCGGGCTCGCGCGAGCTGACGTCTTCGGGGGAGCGGACCTTCCCCACGCAGGGGGACCTCCCGTCCCCTGGCCTCCCGTCATTTGCCTCACAGCCTGTGGGAGTGTCACTCTTCACTTCAGGTGAAGAGGAGGCTCCATGGGCCGGATGCTGCGGGATGTCGTGGAGGAGCACCTCGACGAGGCGTCCTGGCAGTGGCTCCAGCGGGGCCGTTCCTTGCTGGCGCCCGACTACGACCTGACCGAGACGGCCGTGGTCGAGGAGCGGCTCATGGCCCATGTGGATGGGCTGGTCGCGGCGGGCTCCGACGCGGTGGAGGCCATCCTCGCGCCCGCGCTGGTTCCGGACGACCCGAGCCGCGTGGCGGCCGCGGCCCTGGCCCTGCTGGAGGGCGGCGAGGCGGGGTGGCTGCTGGAGCTGGGGCTCGGCGACCCGGAGCTGCGTCCGTTGCTGCGGGCGCCCCTGGCGCTGGCCGCGTGTCCGGACCTGGATGCGCGCCTGGGTGCGCTGCTGAGTACGGACGTGCCGGCGATCCTGGCCGACGTGGTGGGGACGTTGGCGGCGCGCGGCGCGCTCCCATCCCACCGGGTGGGGTCCTTTCTCCAACATGAGGATGCGCGCGTGCGCGACAGCGCGCTCGAAGGGGCCATCGCCGCGCCCCGCCAGGAGTTCCGGAGGCCCCTGCTCGGGTTGCTGGGCGCGGGAGCTTCCATTCCGTGTGCCGCGTTGATGGATGCGGGCCTGGTGCATGGACTGCGCGAGGCCTGGGTCGCCTGCGCGCGCGCGGTCGAAGCCTGGGAGCCCGAGGCGCTGGTCCTGTGGGCCCTGGGGGGTGGGGTGAAGGACGTCGCGCGGCTGGTGGAGCTGCTCGGCCAGGCGCCGCTCCGCGCCCCGGTGCTCTGGGCGCTGGGCTTCTCGGGGCGGGTGGAGGCCGCCGACGCCTGCCTCACCTGGATGGAGGACCCGAAGGTGGCCGCGCTCGCCGGTGAGGCCTTCGGGGCCATCACGGGGTTGCGGCTCGAAGGCGACTTCTCCGTGGCGCGGGACGAGGACTCCGAGGCCTCCGAGGAGGACGACCCGGAGGCGGACCTGACGCTGCGTCCCGAGGACGACCTGCCCCTGCCCCGCGCGCAAGCGGTGGCCGCGTGGTGGCGGAGCGCACGCCCGGGGTTCGAGTCAGGCCGGCGCTACCTGCGCGGGCGCCCGCTGGACGCGGCGGTGTTGATGGAAGCGCTGGCCGTGGAACCCATGCGGCGCCGGCACGTGCTGGCGCGGGAGCTGGCGCTGCGCACCCGTGGCGCGTGCCGCGTGCAGACCCGGGCGCGGGTGGGCCTGCAGCGCGCCATGCTCCAGCAGGTCGTGTCCTCGGGAGTCCAGGTCCGCTTGCAGGCGCCACTGGCGCAGGCGCTTGGCTAGGGAAGGAGGCGCCCATGCTCCAGGTCCAGAATGAGACGCCCTTCGTTCCCGGCCTGTTCATCCTTCCGGATGAACAGGGCGTGGACACGGTGTACCTGACGGTGAAGGCGACCTTCCAGCTCCGTGCCGGTGTGCTTCAGGTGGCGGAGGCGCAGCCCCCGCTGGTGCTCGGCGACACGTATTGGGGAGAGCCGGGAGCCTCCAGCCTGAAGTACGCGAGCGAGGTGCACCTCCTGAAGCCCGGCACGGACGTGGTGCTGGTGGGCGACGCCTTCTCGCCGGGAGGCCGGGCGGTCTCCACCTGTCTCGTCTCCATGAGCGTGGGTGCGTTGCAGCGCACCCTCCAGGTCTTCGGAGAGCGTCAGTGGAAGGGCGGGGTGATGTCGCCACGCGGCTCGACGCCCGAGCCCTTCGTGCGGATGCCCCTGCGCTACGAGCGCGCGTTCGGGGGAACCCACGTGCGGGAGGGCGCGACGGGCGAGGTGCTGGCCGAGCCGAGGAATCCCGTCGGGCGGGGCTTTCGAGGCAAGCGCAGCGCCTCGGAGATGCTGAACCTGCCGCTGCCGAACGTGGAGGACCCGCGCGCGCCCATCCAGGGCATCTCGGATGCGCCGGCGCCCGTGGGCGTGGGGTATGTCGCGCCGTCGTGGATGCCACGCAAGGCGATGGCGGGGACCTATGACGACGCGTGGCGGACCCGGCGCGCGCCCTACCTGCCCGTGGACTTCAAGCCGGACTACTTCCGTGCCGCCAGCCCCGGCCTGTGTGCCCCGGGCTTCCTCGTGGGGGGCGAGCCCGTGGAGCTTCGCAACCTGTCCCCCTCGGGGGTGGTGCGACTGAACCTGCCCCGCTGCGAGCTCGACGTCACCGCGAGGATTGCGGGCCGCCCGCAGCAGGCTCGCATGCGGCTGGAGACCGTGCTGCTGGAGCCGGGCGAGGAGCGGCTGAGCCTCCTGTGGCGGGGGGCGCTCCCGTGCGACAAGCAGGTCCTGAAGGTCGAAGGCGCCCGCTTCCGGGTGAAGTCGCTGGATGGCGTGAAGGGAGCCGCCTGATGGAGCCCTGGCGCCCGGTGGAGATCTGCTCGGTGGGGATGGTCACCGCCGTGGGGCTGACGGCCCGCTCCACCGCCGCGGCGGTGCGCGCCGGGATTGCGCGGACCCGGCTGTCGCCCATGTTGAACAAGCGGTTCAAGCCCTTCATCACCGGCTTCCTGGAGGAGGAACACCTTCCGCCCATCGACGCGGGGCTGGCGGAGTGGGCCTCGCGGGCTCCCATTCGTCACCAGCGGCTGTTGAGGCTGGCGACCGGGGCGCTCCAGGAGGCAGCGCAGGGACTGTCCTCGCCGCTGCCCCTGCTGCTGGCCGTGCCCGAGTCACGCGCCGACGGCACCACCGCGCCCGATGCGGCGTTCCTGGAGTTGCTGGCCACGCAGTCGGGCATTCCGTTGGACCTGCGTCACAGCCGGCTGTTTCCCCAGGGACGCGCCGGCGGACTCCTGCTGTTGAGGGAGGCGCAGCGCCTGCTGGTGGGCCACCGGGTGCCGTACGTGCTGGTGGGCGGCGTGGACACGTACCTGGACCTGCGGCTGCTGACGGCGCTGGACGTGGAAGACCGCCTGCTCGCGGAGGGGCTCTCCGACGGCTTTGTTCCGGGAGAAGGCGCCGCGTTCCTGTGTCTGCGGTTGGCGGACACCGGGCGGCGTGCGGGGCCCGCGCCGCTGGCCCGCATCTGCGCGCTGGGACAGGGCCGCGAGGAGGGCCATCGCTCCAGCACGAAGCCCTACCGGGGCGAGGGGCTGGCCGCGGCCTTCCAGGAAGTCTTCCAGCAGTGGGATGGACGGGGACGGAAGGTCCAGGGCGTCTACACCACCTTCAATGGTGAGAACTTCTGGGCCAAGGAGTGGGGCGTCGCCAGCTTGCGGCATGCCCGGTACTTCGCGGACCCGCTCCGTGTCGAGCACCCCGTCGAGTGCATGGGCGACCCGGGGGCGGCGCTCGGGCCGATGCTGATGGCCCTGGCCTCGCTGGGGTTGTCGAAGGGGTACCGCGAAGGCGCGTGGCTGGCGTGGTGCTCCTCGGACCAGGAAGAGCGGGCGGCGGTCATCATCGAAGGGATTGCAGCCTAGGAGGCACACATGGGAACGACAGTCTTCGCCAATGGCCGGGGCATCGCGACAGAGGACAGCGGAGGACAGAGCATTGTCTTCCCGGACGTGTGCAAGACCCCGTCTCCCGGAGGCCCGGTGCCGCTGCCGTATCCGAATGCCGGCATGGCCTCGGACACGTCCAAGGGGCCGAAGAAGGTCACCGTCAACGGGAAGATGCCCATGGTGAAGGGCGCCGAGTACAAGAAGACCAGCGGTGACGAGGCGGGGACCGCGGGGGGCGGCGTGGTGAGCGGCTCCACCAAGGGGCCCGCCGAGTTCATGCTGTATTCCTTCAACGTGAAGTTCGAAGGGAAGAATGTCTGCCGCCTGGGGGACCCGCTCTTCCACAACAAGAAGAACATCATGGGTTGAGCGCGCCACGGCGCTGAAGGGAGAGCTGCGATGGAGATGCTCGAGAAGATTGCTCAGGCCCTCGCCGATGAGGTCAAGGCGAAGTGTCCCTTCCAGGAGGACTCAGCCGCCGTGGAGTCGCTGGAAGAGGAGCCCGAGAGCATTGAGGAGGATGACCGGGACTCGGTCGTGGAGATGCAGGCCAATAACGGCGGCGTCCTGGGCGACAATCTGGCTGCGGCTTCCCCAGGCAAGGCAGGCACCGTGGGTGGGCCCTGTCCTCCTCCGGAGACGACGAAGGAGACGCAGAAGGATACCGACCGCACCGGCGTCAAGGTACGTGTGCCGGGGGCGGATGGTGTGGAGAACAAGGTGCTGCCGTTCACGGTGGCTGCGCACCACGTGATTCCTGGCAATGCCTCTCTGAAGGCAAGCTTGCTGTATGAATTCATGAAGAAGGGCGGAAAGGTCCAGTCCACCAGTGGCAAGTCGTGGACCCTCTCCGCGTACGTGGGCTACAACATCAACGGGAGTCACAATGGCGTATGGCTTCCTGGCAGCTATGCCATCCGCGCGGGAAAGACGGAGATGAAGGACACGTGGTCGGTGCTCCGGGCCTCCAAGCCCAATTGGTGCATCAACTACGCGGCCTCCGTGGTCAAGGTCGCGGGCGGGCAATTCCATGACACGCACGCCGTCTACAGCGAGAAGGTGCAGAGGACGCTGGACAAGCTCGCGATGCATCTCTTCGACCACATGGATGTGTGCGAAGAGTGCCAGAAGAAGGACGAACTGCCGCCTCCCTACCTCATCAAGGACAAGCTGTACGCCGTCTCTGCCTATCTGAGACCGAAGCTCCAGGCTCATCCCAGCGCCTGGAAGAGCCCCTGGTTCACGAGTGACAAGCTACGAGATGAGGTCTGCTCGGGCTCCAAGCCCACCCAGGCTTTTATGGATGCCTACGAGGCCGCCAGCAAGTTCATGAAGCGTCCCGCGGCAGACGACCACGCCGACGCTTGAGGAAGAGGAGAACGCTTCATGTATTACGTGATGGAGTGCGAAGGTCCGATCCCCATCGCGGCGATGGGGGCGGCACCGAGGTTGCCGGGTGGGCCTTGGTTCAGGGGGGCCCGAATCAGTATCCAGGTGCCCCAGCCGCTCCAGTACACCCTGAGCTCCACGTACCGTGGCACTCCGAAGGCATTCTACAGCCCCGGCGTCCCCCTCATCCGGAACGACCTGGTGGACGCGCTGCGAGAGGCGAGTGTGGACAACTTCGAGCTCTTCGACGCGGTGCTGAAGGACCCCATCACCGGGCAGGAGTTCAACGAGTACAAAGCCTTCAACGTGCTGGGCCTCGTTGCCGCGGCTGACATGGATAAGTCCAAGCGAGCCCCCATCAACCTCGATTCGGAGATGATCGACGTCTTCTTCGACAGTCTCGTCATCGACAACACGAAGACGCAGGGGTTGCTCATGTTCCGCCTGGCCCAGAGCGTGGATGCCATCATCATCCATGAGCGGGTGAAGCAGGCCGTCGAGAAGCGGGGCATTCCAGGGATGGTCTTCTACAAGCCGGAGGACTGGTCTGGCTGAGCGGCGGGTATGGCGAGTGGGCACTCGCTCTTCCACAACAAGAACCTGAAGCGTTCCGAGGTCGACGGCCACGCGGACGCTTGATGAAGGGGAGAACGTTTCATGTACTACGTCATGGCGTGCTCGGGACCGGTTCCCATTGCCGCGATGGATGTGGCACCGAGGCTGCCAGGTGGGCCCTGGTTCACGGGAGCCCGAATCCGCATCCAGGTGCCCCAGCCGCTCCAGTACGCATTGAGCTCCACGTACCGTGGCACTCCGAAGGCCTTCTACGGCCCCGGCGTCCCCCTCATCCGGAAAGATCTGGTGGACGCGCTCCAGGATGCCGGTGTCGACAACTTCGAGCTCTTCGACGCGGTGCTGAAGGACCCCGTTACCGGGCAGGAGCGCCACGACTACAAGGCCTTCAACGTGCTGGGCCTCGTTGCCGCGGCTGACATGGATAAGTCCAAGCGAGCCCCCATCAACCTCGATTCGGAGATGATCGACGTCTTCTTCGATAGTCTCGTCCTCGACCCCACGAAGACGCAGGGGCTGCTCATGTTCCGCCTGGCCCAGAGCGTGGATGCCATCATCATCCATGAGCGGGTGAAGCAGGCCGTCGAGAAGCGGGGCGTTCCAGGGATGGTCTTCTACAAGCCGGAGGACTGGTCTGGCTGAGCGCCCGTGCTCCGGCGTCAGCGGACCTCCAGCAGCCGCACGCGCTTGTAGATGCGGCGGTCCAGCGGCATGCGCGTGTCGATGAAGCCGAGCGCCTCGTCGAACTCGAAGGTGAAGGACGGAATGGGCGGGCTGATGGAGATGATCAGCTCGAACTGCCAGAGGCTGGTGATTCGCTCGCGTCCTCCCACCGCTTCCGGCGGCGGTGGGGGTAGCTTCGCCGCCGCCGCGCGCACGTCCTTGATGGCTTCCTTGTCCACCTCCGGCTGGTGGCTCGGGTCCACGAGCCTCACGTCCAGCAGCTGCCCCTGCGCGTCCTGCTCCACGCGGATGATGGCCCGGCGGGTGGTGCGGAACTCCTCGCGCATCTTCTGGCGCATCTCGCGGCGTGTCTGGAGCGTGGCAAGCGTGGCGTCTCCCGACGTGCTGAGGGGCTTGCGCCGGTCTGCCTCCGGCGCGTCCTTCGCCCCGAAGGCCCCTGAGGAGCCGTAGCTCTCCGCGCGCTCCATCCAGACTCGCGAGTACGCACGGCCCCGCTCCATGCCCATGTCGAAGTAGCCCTGCAGCCCGTGCTCCTTCACCGATCGGTCCGCGTCCCAGGCCTTCACCAGCGCCTTGCCGAGCTGGCTGAAGTAGGGGTGCACCAACCCGCGCGCCACCTTGCCCCGGCCGATGCTCTCCGAGACCAGGTCCTGCACCAGTTCCTGCGGCGAGGGCGGTGCTCCCGGGTCCGCGACTCCTCCGTCCAGGATGGCCACCGGGTCTCCACGGTCCACGGGCGCCGTCACCGAGCGCGCCGCGAGCAGCAGCCGCGAGCCCGACGGTTCCGTGCGCGGCAGGTCGGCGGGGAACAGGTCCGCTCGCGGTGCATCCGCTCGCGGCAGGTCCGAGGGCGGGAGCAGGTCCGCTCGGGGCGCGTCAGCGCGAGGCATGTCCGGTGGGAGCGGGGCGTTCCGTGGAACGTCCTCACGCGGCCTGTCCGCGAGGAGGGGAGGGGGTGGCTTCGCCGCGGCCTGTGAAGGCGGTGGCGCTGTCTCGGCCTCCGCGACGGCGGGGGGCTCGGGCGGAGGCGTGGGCTCGGGCGGAGGCGTGGGCTCGGGCGGCGGGCGCTCGGCGAGGCGGGGCGGCTCCGGCTGCGCGGGCGGCTGCGTCGCGGGCGGCTCCGGCTGCGCTTCACGCGTCGCGGGCTCCGCTGGCGGACGCTCGGCCGTGCGGGCGGGCTCGGGCGGGCCCTTCACCTCCACCTCGACCCACTCCACCGTGGTCGGCGCGGGCGGCGGAGCCCGACGCACGTCGGGTGCATCTCCCCGTACCAGGAGCCACAGGAGCCCATGGACGGCCAGACTGGCGGCGAGCGCGAAGAAGAGTCGTCGAGAGGGAGCCGGCGACATGGCCCCTGCTTTTAACCCCGCTTGCTCTCCGCGCCCGCGAAAGCGTGGGGGTGAGGGTAGGAAAGACCACCCTCCCGCGCGTAGGCTCTCCTACACGGAGGAGTACACCCAGGATGGCAACCTCGCTGCTCGCGACGGATGGCTACAAGTTCAGCATGGCGGAGGCCGGCTGGCCCTTGCGCCAGGAGACCTTCTACTACTCGCACCGCAAGGGCGGCCTCCAGGTCATGCCCTTCGACCTCGCCGCCTACGTCAAGGCGCTGCTCCCCGAGCCGAAGCCCGAGGACTACGAGTTTCTCGCCCGCTACGACTACGAGATGGGCGTCGGCTTCAAGGCCGCCATCCTCCGCAAGGACAAGCTCTCCGTCCGCGCCATCCCCAAGGGCGCGCTCTTCTACCCGCGCGAGCCCATCCTCACCGTCACCGGCCCCTCCGCCCTCGTGTCCTGGTTGGAGCCCCTCCTCCTCCAGCTCAACTACCGCGTCCAGGTGGCCACCCTGGCCCTCTCGGACCGCGACGCGCTCGCGCGCGCGCTCGCCACAGTCACCTGCGAGGAGCAGAAGGCCCTCGCGCTGGAGACGCTCGACGCCGTTGGCGTGAAGGGCGTCCCCATCACCGTCGACTCCGAGGGCTACCTGCGCCGCGTGCGCGCCACCGTGAAGGAGCTCGTCGACATCGTCGAGGACCCCGCCCGCATCTTCGAGGTGGGCCTGCGCGCCGCCACCTGCCAGCAGCACCACGAGCTGGCCCTGCTCGCGTGCAAGGAGGCCGGCGTCCAGCGCACCAGCAACGTGGAGGGCGCCCGCAAGCTGGGGATGATTCCCGTGGGCACCATGGGCCATGAGCACATCCAGCGCTACGGCTCGGACGATGCCGCCTTCCGCGCCATGCGCGAGCGCCGGCCCAGCCGCTCCAGCTACCTGCTGGACACCTTCGACACGCTCACCTCCGGCATCCCCGCCGCCTTCCAGCTCATCCGCGAGGACCCGAGCTCGCAGGACTCCATCCGCTTCGACTCGGGCAACAAGAAGCTCCAGTACCTCTACGCAGTGACGCGCGCGCGCGACATGGGCATCCGCCCCGTCAACATCCTCGAGGACGGCCTGGACGCCCAGGCCACCCGCGAGTTCGAGGAGCTGCGGCGCCAGGTGGGCTGGGAGCCGTCCGCGCAGTTCTACGGCTACGGCGGCCACATCGTCGCCCGCACCATGGAGTGCCCCCTCACCCGAGACCGCGTCGCCGCCATCTACAAGCTGTCGCGCACCGGCCCCACGCCCGTCATGAAGTTCGGCAACGAGCTGGCCGAGGGCAAGCAGAGCGTCCCCGGCACTCCCGTCCTCTTCCGCCGCCGCCATGGCTCCGGGCCCATCGGCCTCGTCGGCCAGGAGGGCGAGCCGGTGCCCGACGGCTACTTCCCCCTCATGGACAGCCCGCCCGAGGCCCCGTCGCTCGTCGGTGCGCAGGAGGCCGCCGCCGAGGCCCGCATCGGCTACACCCCGGCCACCCTGGCGCTCGTCGAGGAGCTCACGCGCCGCCACTTCCCCAAGGGCCGCTGAGCCGCTTCCGTTCAGCCCCCCCGCCAGGACACCCGAGGACGTCATGCCCCTGCCCATGCCCCGCTTCCACGAGGACGCGCGCGCCGGCCAGCTCCAGTTGGAGCGCGGCGCGGAGGTCGCCGAGGAGGCCCGCCGCTACGCCGCCGAGCACCGCATCCGCCCCGCTCGCGAGGACACGCTGCGCATCGCCGCCTTCGGCATCGACGTGCAGGTGGCCTTCTGCACCCCCGGCGCCAGCCTCTTCGTCCCCGGCGCCGTCGAGGACACGCAGCGCGCGCTGCGCTTCCTCTACTCGCACCTGGACCGCCTGACGGAGCTGGTGTTCTCGCTCGACACCCACCGGGCGTTTCAAATCTTCCACCCCGCCTGGTGGCGTGACGCGGAGGGCCGGCCTCCCGCGCCCCTGTCGGTGATTACCTCGGCGGACGTGCGGGCGGGCCGCTGGCAGGCCACCCGCTTCCCGGAGGAGAGCCTCGCCTACTGCGAGCGGCTGGAGGCCACCGGCCGGTACGTCCTCACCATCTGGCCCTTCCATGCCCTGCTGGGAGGCCTCAGCCACGCGCTGGTGCCCGCCGTCTACGAGGCCAGCCTCTTCCACGCCCTGGTGCGTGACACGCCCACCTGGTTCGAGCTCAAGGGCGAGCACCCCCTCACCGAGAACTACTCCGTCCTGTCTCCCGAGGTGACGGAGGTGAAGGGGCAGAAGGTGGGTGAGTTCAACACGCGCCTCTTCGACCACCTGATGTCCTTCGACCGGGTGTATGTCTTCGGGCAGGCCAAGTCCCACTGTGTCCTGTCCACGCTCCAGGACCTGAGGCAGCACCTTGAGCGGACGGACCGCTCGAAGCTGGGGCGCATCTTCATCCTGGAGGACGCCATGAGCCCCGTGCCGGCGCCCCCGCTGGACCCGCTGCCCCCCGCCCTGGACTTCCCCCGGGTGGCGGACGCCGCCCTCCAGGACTTCCGCGCGGCGGGAATGCGCGTGGTGCGGACCACGGACCCGCTCGGCGCCTGATTCCGCATTCCCGGCCTGGGTGTGCGTCTGTGTTGACCCCATGTGGTAGAATTCCGCCGCCGTTCCCAGCCGCCGGTGGAGCTCCACCGCTGGCGAAGGGGGAGTCATGTCGCGACACAGTGAGCCCGCGTTCTCCGTGCAGCTTGGTGCCCATGGCCCCGACGACCTGAGTGTGTCCGGTCTGTCTGGCACGGAGGGCGTCAGCAGGCTGTATGACTTCCGGGTCGACTTCTTCACGAAGGACGGCGAGCCGCTGGTGGTGGCGGACCTCATCGGGAAGGACGCGCTGCTGACGCTGTCGGTGCGCGAAGGTGACGCGCGCTACGTGCACGGCCAGGTGCGCGAGGTGGAGTCGCTGGGGCTGAAGACGGGCCGACGCCGCTACCGGGCCCACGTGGTGCCGAAGCTGTGGCGCCTGTCCCAGGTGCACAAGAGCCGCATCTTCCAGAACCAGAGCGTGCCCGACATCCTCAAGGCGGTGCTGGGCGAGGGCGGGGTGGAGGTGCGGCTGGCGCTGTCCGGCAGCTACTCGCCGCGCGAGTACTGCGTGCAGTACCGCGAGAGTGACTTCGCCTTCGTCAGCCGGCTCATGGAGTGGGAGGGCATCTTCTACTTCTTCGAGCACACGGACGCGGGCCACACGCTGGTGCTGGGCGACAAGCCGAGCGCGCACGCGCCGCTGACGCAGGGCCAGACGCTGCCCTTGCGCCCGCGCATGGGCAAGGAGGCGGTGGACGGCGAGTTCGTCTACGCGCTGGAGGTGGTGCACCGGCTGCGGCCCGGCGCCGTGCACCTGAAGGACTTCGACTTCGAGAAGCCCGCCCTGGACATCTCCGGCAAGGGCAAGGCGCCCGAGGGCCTGGAGGCGCTCGAAATCTACGACTACCCGGCCGGGTACGTGGCCCCGGGCGTGGGCAAGTCCGCCGCCAGCGTGCGCGCGGAGGCGGCGGGCGTGGGCGGACGCACGCTGGCGGGTGAGGCCATTGCCCCCCGGCTGACGCCCGGCTTCCTGATGGAGCTGGACGCGCCGGAGGACGGCACCTTCGCGGGCGAGTACCTCATCACCGAGGTGGTGCACTCGGGCATGCAGCCGGACGTGTCGGGTGGCAGCGAGTCCCTGCAGGGGCTCTACCGCAACCAGTTCCACCTGCTGCCCAAGGCGGTGCCCTTCCGGCCGCGCCGGCTGACGCCGCTGCCTCAAATCGCCGGCCCGCAGACGGCCACGGTGACGGGCCCGGCGGGCGAGGAAATCCACACCGACGCGCACGGGCGCATCAAGGTGCAGTTCCACTGGGACCGCGAGGGCAAGCGGGACGAGAAGTCGTCGTGCTGGGTGCGCGTGGGCCAGCCGTGGGGTGGCCCGGCCTGGGGTGACGTGTGGCTGCCGCGTATCGGCCAGGAAGTGATTGTGCGCTTCCTGGAGGGAGACCCGGACCGGCCGCTGGTGGCGGGGGCCGTCTACAACGGCACGAATACGGTGCCGTACGCGCTGCCGGACGAGAAGACGAAGTCCACGCGCAAGAGCGCCTCCAGCCTGGGCAGCAACGGCTTCAACGAGGTGCGGATTGAAGACTCCTCGGGCGAGGAGGAGGTCTTCACCCACGCGCAGAAGGACGAGGACCTGCTCACGGAGAACGACAAGGACCAGCAGGTGCGCGGGTACGAGGACCTGCTGGTGAAGAAGGACCGCAAGCGCACGGTGGAGGGCTACCATCGGTTGCAGGTGGAGGAGGACGACGTGGGCGTGGTGGAGGGGAACCAGACGCTGCTGGTGCAGAAGGACCGGGACACCACGACGCAGGGCAGCCACGACGAGGCCGTCGAGGGCAACCAGTCCATGACGGTGAGCAAGAACATCACCACCTTCGTCTCCCAGGGGGCGATGGAGAACGTGACGCTGGCGAAGGCCACCACCATCGGTGGTGGGTATGGCGTGAACGTGGCCCTGGCCTTGAACGAGGCGACTGGCGGGGTCAAAACGACGGAGATTGGCGCCGCCTCTCTCGAGTACGTCGTGGGCACCCGTCAGGAGACCGTTGCCAAGGACAAGCAGTCCAAGGTCGGAGCTGACTTCCAAACCGAGGTTCAAGGCCAGGTGAGCTGGGTGGTCGGCAAGGACTGGAACACCCAGACCGGTACCGTGAGCGAATTCAAGGTCAAGGAACCCGTAGCGTGGCTGACCGGAAAATTCGAACTCAAGGCAGACACGTTTTCGCTCCTCGTTGGCGGCAATCTGATTCTGAAGGTCGAGAAGTCAGGTGCAATCAAGCTCAATGCCAAGACGCTGACGCTCGATGGCTCCGAGGTGAAGTTCAAGGGCTCCAAGGTCAAGATGGAAGCCGCCGGCGCGCTTGCCAATGCCTCAGCGCGGCTCAAGGACATCACCCAGATCGAAGATCTGAAACCGGGCCCGGTTGCGTTCCAGCTCAAGGATGGAAAGGGCAAGGGCTTGGATGGAGTCGCCTATGAAATCATCCTGCCCGATGGCAGCGTGAAGAAAGGCAAGACGGACGGTCAGGGCAAGGCCCGGTTGGACGAGACCCCCGCGGGTGAAGTCAAGGTGCTCTTCCCGGAGCTGGAGGCCGAGGTCGTTCCGCGCGGCTAGCGGCGCGAATCCCCGGAGCTGCGTATGCCCTGGCACACAGTCAAGACGGGCGAGTCCCTCGAATCCATTGCCGCGCAGTACCCGCCGACGGATTGGAGGTTGATCTACAAGCACCCCGCGAATGCCGTGCTGTTCAAGGGACGCTCCCAGGACGAAATCAATCCTGGGGAGAAGCTCTTCGTCCCGCAGCCGCTTCAGCTCCCCAAGTCAGGGGCGCTCGGACTCCAGGCTTCTGGCTTCAAGCGCATCCAGGGCTTCTCCCAGGTCACACCTGAGGTGGCGCTGAAGATCCTCAACAACTTCGGCAAGGGCGAGTACCCGTGGCGGCCGGACCTCGGCAATTTCAAGGGCTCCGCGTACTTCGTCACGGAAGGCAATCCCTTCACGGGCACCGACGCTACCAAGAACGTCAGGGTCGAAGTCGAGCTCATCCTGCCGAAGGATGCGCACGTCTACAATGAGGCCCAGCTCAAGTCCTACTTCCAGCAGGAGCACAGCAAGATCCAGGGTGACGCGGCGCAGATGCGGGACCTGGAGCGGTCCTACCGCGAGCGCCTCAAGGTTCCCTCGGACCGGCCGTTGAACAGTGCCCAGCGCAAGGGCCTGGCCTCGCGCATCCGGGGAATCGCCGAGCTGCGCATGTGGCAACGCATTGGCGCGGAGGTTGCTCAATCGAAAGCAAAATGCGCCGAGGTGTTGCTGGAGCCGGGCAGCGATTTCTCGAAGCAGGGCTCCGGGAAGTTTGGCGTCGTCGCGGACCGGACGAAGATCCTGCTCAAGGGGAACTCGCCTCAGCAGATTCTCCGGGCCCTGGATGCCTTGAAGATTGGCGCGGAGCCCGTCGTCCAGGAGGCCGCTCAGAAGCTTCATCAGAAGCTGAAGTGGTCCGGCCGGGTGCGCTCTGTCTTCCGCTGGGGGGGACGCGTCTTCATCGTCGTGGGCGTCGCCGCGGACCTCTACAAGGTCATCGTCGCGGAGGACAAGGTGAAGGCCGTCGTCGAGTCCGCGGGTGGGTGGGCTGGGGCGTCCGCCGGCGCCGCTGCGTTCGCGCTGTGGTGGACCCCCGTCGATGTGGCAGGACCCGTGGCCTGGGCCGTGCACGGAGTGGGGACGTTGGTTGCGGGAGGCGTTGGCTATTGGGTGGGTTCAAACGTGACGCGAACCATCTACGAGCTGGTCGTAGTGGAGGGTGAGCAATGACGCGGGAAGAAGTGCTCCAGGTATTGTCTGGGCAGGTGGGACCGATGGGGCCCTTCGAATCCGCGGAGGAGCGGGATTCGCAATGGGACACCTGGCTCTCGGGCGCCACGGACGCGGCCATTGCTCCCCTGCTGTCCATCCTGAGGGAGCCGCCTGTGATGCGGCCCGACATGTGGAGTGAGATGGAACTGAAGGTCGCGGAGGCGCTGGGGCACGTCGGACAGCATGACCCGGCGGGCTTTGTCGCGCGCGTGGAGCCCGCGCTCATGGAGGCCCGCCCACGCCCCGTGCTCATCGACGCGCTGGGCATGGCGAAAGCGCGCGAAGCGCTCCCCGTGCTGTCGGCCTTGCCAGGCCGTGTCGGGTTGACCGAGGACGAGCTGGTCCGGATGGCAGGCGCGCTCGGCTCGATTGGAGGGGCGGGCGCCGCCCGGTTGCTGAAGCAATTGGAACCGCTCGCGAAGGACAAGCCGGAAGCGCTCGCGGAGATCGGTGTCGCGCGGGAAATCCTGGCATATGACCAAGCCGACCTGGGAGTGATGGCACACCACCTGGCCCAGGCGCTGAAGGCGCTCCCGAAGCGGGACGAAGCCTCGTTCCTGGAGCACGCGCTTCCATTGATGGAGAAGGACGCGCAGCGAAAGCCCCTCATCACCCTGCTGGGCGTCGTTCACTGCGTCCCCGCGCTGGGCTGGCTCTCTACCCGGGGCCAGCTGCTTCCGGGGGAACTGGCCCTGGCCGCGGGATTCCTGGCGGAAGCCGGGGGGCCCGAAGCGCGGCAGGTGCTTCTCCAGGTGCTGCCCGGGGCAACAGGTTCGCCCGAGGCTCTGGCCGCGTGCGAGCGGGCGCTGGTGAACCTGCGAGAGCAGCCCTCTTCCCCGCAGCTCGAAATCGCGCTGGCGCGCTCGGCCGAGGCCCTGGGGCGGATGGACCGTGGCGCCTATCGCCGCGAAGTGGCGGCGCTGTTGGCCGAGCCTCGAACCCGGAGGGCCTGGGTGACCCTGCTGGATGGAGTGCAATCGGCGGAGGGCCTGGCCTGGTTGTCCGAGCCTCTGGCGCGGGCTGCTGCCGAAGACGGTGATTGGGTCCAATGGTTGCGCGCGCTGGGCGCCGTCGGAGGGGCCGAGGCGCGGGGGGCGGTAGCGGATTTCCGTTCCTCCGGACGGACACCTTCCCCAGCCGTGCAGCGGGAGCTTGAGGAGGCTTGGAAGAACCTCCAGGGGTAGCCCGGCAGGGCTGGACGAAGGACCGTGAGTAGCCGGTGTGGTAGTATTCCGCTCCTATTCTCTGCCCCGGTGGTTACACCGCTGGCGAAGGGGGCGTCATGTCTCGAGGGAACTCGCCCGCGTTCTCCGTGCAGCTTGGTGCCCATGGCCCCGATGAGCTGAGTGTGTCCGGGGTGTCTGGCACGGAGGGTGTCAGCAGGCTGTATGACTTCCGGGTCGACTTCTTCACGAAGGACGGCGAGCCGTTGGTGGTGGCGGACCTCATCGGGAAGGACGCGCTGCTGACGCTGTCGGTGCGCGAAGGTGACGCGCGCTACGTGCACGGCCAGGTGCGCGAGGTGGAGTCGCTGGGGCTGAAGACGGGCCGACGCCG